>NZ_JBFUKT010000141.1:0-8856 GCF_056400705.1 Paenisporosarcina sp. P5_A11 | reverse complement strand
GAACAACATTTGCATTTAATGTTGCAAATTCGATTGTTTCGTCAGTTGTTAAATCCATCTCCCTTAGTATTCGTTGATGCCAGAAGGTTGCCCATCCTTCATTCATGATTTTTGTTTCTAATTGCGGCCAAAAATAGAGCATTTCCTCTCGCATCATGGTTAAGATATCACGTTGCCAGTCTTCTAGTTCACGACTGTATTCTTCTATAAATAGTAAAAGATCTTTTTCGGGCTTAGGTGGGAATTTTTTTCTATTTTGTGGGATGCTTTTATTATCAATTACTGGTTGACCTATGTTCCATAAATCATCGTAAGGAGTCTTCCTAACAAGCTCTTCTTCTTCTTCATCTAAATTGTAGTCTGGTAGTTTGGGTCTGATAATAGAAGGATCAATATGTTCTTGAATAGCTAAAACAGCGTCTAAAAAACTTTCAACTTCATCTTTCCCATAAATCATTTCATAGCTAGCGATTCGTTCAGCAGTTGCCGTCATGCTTTCCACCATATCACGTCTCGTATTTGAAAATCGGACGTTGTTCTTGAAAAAATCGCAGTGAGCAAGGACATGGGCAATGATGAGTTTATTTTGCATAAGACTGTTGGTATCAAGCAAAAATGCATAACAAGGATTTGAATTAATAACAAGCTCGTAAATTTGACTTAAGCCAAAATCGTATTGCAGCTTCATCTTATGAAATTGTTTTCCAAAGCTCCAATGCGTAAATCGTGTCGGCATACCGTACGCACCAAACGTATAAATAATATCAGCAGGACAAATTTCATAACGCATCGGATAATAATCAAGGCCAAATCCAGATGCAATTTCCGTAATCTCAGCTATAGCATGATTAATGTTTTTTTCCATGAGCTCAATCCCTCCGAGTGTACTTTTCATATACTGGCACAATGCACATCACTCGGCTCATACTGGAGCTTGATCTGGTTGAAAGAAGCTTTTCAGTGCATCATATACGTTGTTTTTTTCTTTCAATACATAATGACGAAATTTTGGATTCGATATGTTTTTATATGTGGACATTAATGTGGAATAACGGCTATGTGCATTCACTTCACCATAACCAAACATACTCGACACCGCCATTAGTTCATTTACAAGTTTTATACATTTCTCATTATCGCTTGGCATGTTCTCTCCATCAGAAAAGTGCACAGGATAAATATTGTAACGTGAAGGACTGTATTTTTGCTGAATAAGTTCTAATGCTTTTAGATAAGCAGAAGAACAAGTTGTTCCACCGCTCTCTCCTTTTGTAAAAAAATCATCTTCTGATACAACTTTTGCTAATGTATGATGAGCGATGAATTCAATTTCGACTGTTCCATATCTTGAACGTAAAAATTTAGTCATCCAGAAAAAGAAACTTCTTGCCATATATTTTTCAAAAGCCCCCATGGAAGCACTAGTATCCATCATCGCAAGAACAACAGCTTTTGATTCAGGTTTTACGACATCATTCCATGTTTTGAAGCGCAAGTCTTCATTGTGAATGGGTGAAATTTCAGCTTTACCTTTCATTGCATTTCTTTTAATTGCCGTTAATATTGTGGTCTTTTTATCAATATTCCCCATCAGGCCTTTTTTTCGAATATCATTAAAATCAATTTTATCTGTTGTGATTTCAGCTTGTTCCTTTTGCTTTAAATTTGGTAATTCCAGCTCTTTAAAAAGGACCTCTTCCAACTCAGCCATAGTTATTTCCGCTTCGGTAAAATCTTCTCCCGCTTGATCACCGGCTTTCTTCCCTTTACCAGAACCGCTTTCTCCTTCTCCTGATCCTCTAGCGACTACATCCCCTACTTTACTATCTCCATCGCCTTGGCCTACATGTTTTGATTTATCGTAATTGTACCGGATTTTGTATTCATCCAATGAACGAATTGGAATTTTAATTACATCTCGTCCATTTGACATAATAATACTTTCCTCACTAATTAAATCCGGCAAATTATTCTTAATAGCTTCTTTTACTTTGTCTATATGACGTTGTTGATCTTGATGTCCTTTGCGATGGAGAGACCAGTTTTCCTGTGAGATGACATAATGATTTTCTTGTTTGTCGTTCATTTCCATCCACACCCATCTCTTATTAGAAAGTTTTTAATTTCCTTATACTATGCTATGGCAGGTAAGTTATTGCCATCACCTTATAAATAAAAAAAACAAGACTAATAAAAAATTAGTCTTGTTTTTCAACTTTAGGTATTACCTTATCGATTTAGCAGGCTACCGACGTAACGTAATAATTCATTTGCTGAAGTCGAATTATAACCATGTTCATCAATAAGTCTTGCAACTACTTCATTAACCTTTTTAAGATGAGATTCATCAGGTGTTTTGGATGATGTGGTAATTTTGACGACGTCTTTTAAGTCCGCAAACAGTTTCTTTTGAATGGCTTCACGAAGACGTTCATGGGAATTGTATTCAAAACGTTTGCCTTTTCTTGCATAGGCAGAAAGGCGAATGAGAATCTCTTCTCTGAATGCTTTTTTCGCATTTTCAGAAATACCAATCTGTTCTTCGATAGAACGCATTAATTTTTCATCTGGATTCATTTCTTCCCCGGTAAGAGGGTCTCTGAGTTTATTTTTATTACAAAATGCCTCTACATTATCAAGATAGTTATCCATTAATGTAATCGCAGATTCTTCATAAGAATAGACGAAGGCTTTTTGTATTTCTTTTTTAGCAATTTCATCATATTCTTTTCTCGCGACTGCAATATAATTCAAGTATTTTTCACGATTCTCTTGAGAAATGGAGGCGTGTTGATCAAGTCCATCCTTCAGTGCACGTAATACGTCCAGTGCATTAATCGAGGGAACTTCCTTCCGAATCATGGCCGAAGAAATTCGATTGATTACATAACGCGGATCAATGCCGTTCATACCTTCGTTTGGAAATTCTTTATTTAATTCCTCAACGTCAATTTGATTAAATCCTTCTACACTTTCACCATCGTATAGACGCATTTTTTTCACAATATCAATCCCTTGTTTTTTAGGGACTTCAAGTCTGGTTAATATAGAAAAAATAGCAGCCGCTCTCAGTGCATGTGGAGCAATATGAACATGATTCATGTCACTATCGCGAATCATTTTTTCATAAATACGTTCTTCCTGACTCACTTTAAGATTATATGGAATCGGCATAACGATAATTCTAGAGTGAAGTGCTTCATTCTTTTTATTAGAAATAAATGAACGGTACTCGGTTTCATTTGTATGGGCTACAATCATCTCATCTGCACTGATTAATGCAAACCGGCCAGCTTTAAAATTACCTTCTTGCGTTAACGATAATAAATGCCAAAGAAACTTTTCATCCAATTTCAAAATTTCTTGAAATTCCATTATTCCCCGATTCGCTTTATTCAACTCGCCGTCAAATCGGTATGCTCGAGGATCAGATTCTGATCCAAACTCAGCGATTGTTGAAAAATCTATACTTCCCGTTAAATCGGCGATATCTTGTGATTTCGGATCCGATGGTGTAAAAGTTCCAATCCCAACTCGTTTATCCTCTGAGAATAAAATACGCTCAACCAGCACATCCTCAATACGTCCTCCATATTCCTTTTCAAGTCTCATCGTATTTAATGGAGACAAACTCCCCTCAATGCGAATGCCGTATTCTTCAGTAAAATCAGCACGCAAATGTTGAGGAATTAAATGTAGAGGATCTTCATGCATCGGACATCCCTTAATGGCGTAAACCGCTCCATCATCTGTCTTAGAATAGCTTTCAAGTCCTCTTTTCAACAATGTCACAATGGACGATTTCCCTCCGCTTACCGGTCCCATGAGTAAGAGAATGCGTTTACGAACATCCAGCCTTTTGGCTGCAGGGTGAAAATACTCTTCTACAAGTCTTTCAATTGACGTTTCAAGTCCAAATATTTCTTCTCCAAAAAAGTGGTACAGTTTCTGCCCATTTCTTTCCGTTAAACCAGAGCTATTGATCATATTATATACACGTGAATGAGCCATCTGGGCAACAATTGGTCTTTCTCTCACAATGGCTAAGTAATCAGCAAACGTACCTTCCCACTTAAGTTCATGTTCTTCTTTCCGGTATCTCTTCACCTTATTTAAAATGTCCATCCTATTCCCTCCAGTAGGGTTTGGTTTATTCATAGTATGAAAGGAGACAACTTATGATACCGATACTTTTTAGATATAAGGTAAATCATTTTCGCAAAAAACGAAGAAGTATCCATTAAAAAATGTTATTCACTTATAAAAATTTCTTTCAAATATTTAATTTAAGTTAAATACATTTTTACGTCTTTTTGAACCATGTTAAGGAGGTACGATATAGTTGAGAGGGGTTTTTTTATGGACAAAGATAAACTAAATGGAGCTTTTAAAAATTCAGGTTCAATGCAACAAACATCAAAAAACGCGAGACCACGGCCTAGCCAAGGTAAAGAAGAGATTTCTTTAGAGTTAGCTGAATTAGGGAATTTGAAACCAAAACACGAACCGATGACTCCTAATCAGCGCAAAAAGACTGAAGCAGAAAAAACATATTAATCTAAAGGGTATCAGATTCGGGCACAACCTAGAGTTGTGTCCAATCCTGTACCATACATATGTATTATGCAGATCAATTTGTTCTCCATTCTTAAACTACAGTTTTAGTTACTCGGTAAATTATCTCGCGTTTTCCAAATTATCAGTGATATTTAATTCAGTTCTCTCATTTTTTCATCAATCAGTTTAAATACATGGTTTACTTTTTCTTTTGGTAAAGCCGCATATTGATCGCCAATACTTACTTCGTAAGAACACGCTTCCTCAGTTGTTTCTCTTAAATAGCTTGTTAAACCAATACCTGTTGTCTCATAGATTTCTATCAATACCGATTCCATTTGCTCTTTTGGGGCATGAAAATGCACATGAAACATATTTGAAACAGGCTCCATCGGCAAAGTTGAAATTGCATGACATGAGTTGAAAAGTTCAGCAAGTTCTTTAGCATCTTCATAATACTGATTCATTTTCTGTGACCGTTGATCAAAAAAATAATCAGCACTGATGATGTACGGATAAAGGCTGATTAAGTCCCCACCATGGCGTCTTTTCCATACTTTCGATTCCTCGGTAAAGTCTTGATCACCCGCAAGAATTGCTCCTGCTATCCCACCAATTCCTTTATAAACCGAAATATAAACACTATCAAATAAACTGCAAATCTCAACAACAGTTTTATTATAATATGGAACAATCTCGAGAAGTCGTGCACCATCTAAATGCAACTTAATTCCCTTATCCCTACAATAACTTGAAATCTTTTCAAGCATTTCGTAATCAGGTAATTGACCACCAATTTCACGTTGAGGTAATTCGAGCAGTAAGCAAGAGATTTCCTCTTCCATGGTAATTACATCTTCCAATTCAATCACTCGAGTTTTATCTGCCAGCAACACAGTCTCAATGTGATGCAATTCTTTTAATCCATCTTCCTCATGAATTTCTAAGTGACATAATGGATGATATGCAACTTTTCTTATTCCTTTTTTATCACACCATATGCGTAAAGCGATTTGCTGTGCCATTGTTCCACTTGGAAAAAAGACGGCCCTTTGTTTCCCTAAATAAGCAGCCATTTTGTCTTGAAAATCTTCGATAATTTTCCCTTTACCATATATATCACTTCCCTGTTCACCATCAACTGCTTGAAATGCCTCTTTTAGAATGTGAATATCTCTTTTCCCATKATCAGCCATCTGATACTTTGTTTGTTTAAATGCTTCAAATAAAGAATTTTTTTTGTTCAACATTTCAAAGACCCCCTTGTATAATTTATTTTTTTTTAGTACTTCCATCTATAATGTCCTGCGATTGGAGTTTTAAAAGAAGACAGTTTCACCTCAGCTGCAAATGGACGGATATTGTGAATAAAGTATGGTGTTCCATCCTCAGCACGTTTGTCTGAAACGATTCCTGTATGATGGAAACCTTTTTCTAAAAACACGACCATATCTCCTGGTTGCCACTGCTCTAAATTTTCAATATTACCAGATATTAATTCAGTCGTTAAAGATTGAGCAAAACGATTTAAGTAAACGTCTTGATTTGGAACTCGTCTAAAGTCGATATTAGGATCAGGCTTGCCATTTACTCTTGAATATAGATTGGTGTGCTTATTAATATCTAAATCTATAACATCCTTTAAGATGATTCCAGCACCTTTTAAACCACGCCAAATAACGTCCGTACATACTCCTTCATCGTCTGGAGGGTATCCTCCATCATAGTAACCACTTTTATAATTGGTACGATTCTCAACTTCTTTCCTAGCTGAATTTACGATATCAATTGGATCAGCAATTGAATTGTCGTTACTATCGACCAAAGAATAGGCTTCAGGTACATGAACAACCTGTTCCAAAGGAAGATCAATGTGAATGCCAATAGTGTTCAGGATAAATCCACCTTTAAAGAAATATACAAATACAAGGAAACTAATGAACGTTACAGAACTAAGAAAAAGAAAACTTCTTTTTCTCATGATTAATTTCACCTCAACGTTGTTGATGAATTTTCAATCACTGGTTATGGTGTAAAAAGATGAGCTCAACAAGGTACATCCAATCACGCAAAAAAACGTGGAGAAAATGGAATCATACATTACAATTCAATAGAGTCCAATGATTCTCCTTTAAACGGATTTGATTTGTAACTTCTCTTTTTCCAAACGCAAAAAGCACCACAACCTTTCGACTGTTGTGGTGCTTTTTTATATTGAAAGTGTATTTCTACACTGCATTTGATTTTTAGCAAGATAATAAGAGATGTCATTTAAAAATAACGCCAGATAATTCAATTACAACCGATGTAGACAGATTTTATTCTATTTTTACATCATTTTCTTCAGCAAGGGCATCAAGTTTATTTTGATAGTCCCTAATCATAGTTCTAGCTTCAGTAAGTTTTGCATTTGCTTCATTGATTTTTTCTGAATCTTGCTCTTCAATTGCCGTAAGTATGGTTAAGAAACCACTGTTTTGGATATTGACAGCTTCAATATAAATTTCGTGTATTTTAGTTAATTCTTCAGTTTCTATTTCTATTTTCTCTAAATTATCAATAAAAACTCGATATTTTGGAATAACTTCATATAATATTGTGTAGTACAACGTTTCATCATCTGTATAGTTAGGACCTGAAACACTATCGTATAATGCAACTGCCTCAAATTCTTGCTCGGAAAGTGACGGCAAGCTCTCATTCATATACGTTAATAAATCTTCCTCTATAGGGTTACTTCCACAGCCCGCTAACAAAGATATCAGTAACCCAAACACCACTAAAACTTTAAATTTCATTAACATCCCCTTTCTACAATTTCATATTATTCTTCGACAATTAATTGTGGCACTGTCGTTATGAAATTCCCCCTTCAAATTACACTATTTATTCTGTTTTTGTTTAACCGTGCAACTTAAGTGGTATGTAGTGTAATAAGCTATAAATAATGGAGGGATTACTTTGACAGTAAAACTAACAGTAGAAAATGCAGTGCAGGCGAAAACAGAAATTGAAAAGTTAGAAGCGCAAGGATTTACTCATGATGATATTTATATCTTTGCACATGATAAAGATCGCTCAAAACATATAACAGATGCTCTGGACACGGAAAGTGTCGGTGTGAAAGAGCAAGGCTTACTCGACAGCATGAAAAATATTACAAGCTCACGTGGTGATGAACTGCGTACCAAAATGGCGTCGGTTGGTTTAACCGTTAAAGAGGCAGAACAATACGAAAAAGAACTCGATAAAGGGAAACTTGTCTTAATCGCATACAAAAAATAAATAAGTAAATGACAAAGGACATCTCACGGCTAACGCCTGAGATGTCCTTTGTTCGTTTGAAATGGCATAAGAAAAGCACCCTTCACTATGCATTGCGACCGTTTATCGAGACAATATTTATTCTGCAATTCTACCAGGACAAATGAAAAATCGACTAACTCATTAATTTGACGAAGCATATTATATTTCGGTACTACAATATCGTAAATTGCCATAAATGGACTGAGCGAAAGAGAATGGTGATTTGAAATCATTCAAGACACCACCTAAGTAAGTCCTTTTATTATACAAAAGAAAAGCCACCCTTTCTCGATAAATCGAGAAAGGGTGGCTTCGGGTACTTTTTCAGCACCCTCCGCTATGGAAAGTGCTTTTCTAATTACATTAAATCTTTAATTCGATTTTCGCATCTGCTTTGAGTTTTTCAACGTGAGCAGCAAATAGCTCCTGCTGTTGTTGTTGTTCAAGAATTCCTTTGATTTCTTTACTTGCTTCTTCAAGTGGTGGTAGTTTCTGTTCAGTTCCCTCTGCTTGAGCTACAGCTTGATCATAATAAGCTTGTATCTCTTTGTCGGTTACTTCTTTCGCTGGTGCTACCTTATCTTGATATTTACCAAATACAATAGACTCAGCAATTTGTTCTTTTAAAGTCTCTTTATCCATTTTTTGTGCTTTAAGAGCTTTAGCCATTGCTTCTTCTCCACCAACTTGTTCTTCGTATGTTGCATACTCTTTATTCACTTCTTCTTCAGTTGCAGTCAATTTTGCTTCAGTTGCTTTTTGACGGATCAATGTTTGATTAACAAGAGAATCAAGTGTCTGAGTTTTTATTTGTTTAGAAGCTTCTTTACTAGTTGGATCTTGACCCATTTGTTGCATTTGGCCTTGGATTGACATCAAGGCTTGATTATATTTATCTCCGGTAAGTTTTTCATCATTTACAACAGCAACAATCTCACTCTTATCAACTTGCTGCTCATCTAGTTTGGCCTGCATTTTAGCTAACTCTTCTTT
>NZ_JBFUKT010000140.1:0-8870 GCF_056400705.1 Paenisporosarcina sp. P5_A11 | reverse complement strand
AAAAACTTCGGGTCGATTTTATAAAAAAAAGACGATTTAGCCTCTAAAAAGGTTTAATCGTCTTTTGCTTTTTATAAGTTTTAATAGCAATGAACTAAGTGGGATTAAGTTATTTGATAAATAGAAATTCCAAATAGGGAAAAGGTTAAATCTTATGATTTAGTCTTTTTCTGTTCTAGGGGTAGCAMAAGCCAATCGACGTATAAGTTAGGAAACGGGATTGATCAATGGATTCTTTCGAACAAGCAAAAGACTATATACAAGTTTCGGATTCCCATAATGTAAGCCGTTTTCAAATTATATTGGTGACCCAAATAGCGTATTTATGACAAAAGAATTATGAGTTTGCTTTTAACTAAAGGGTGCTTTTCTTCAAGAAAAATCACATAAATCAATCCATAAACTGGCGCTTACTTCAATAAGGAGTAAAGCCTTTTTCTTATTCAAGTAACGGGATAGAGATTTTCTTTCAAAGTGAAAAGACAAGCTCCTCCCAATAGGGAAAGAGCTTGTCGTCGTTTATACGGAGGTGCCTCACGATAGGCCATTCCACCATCACAATGATTTACTTGAATAAAACACTTTTGAGTGAAGCACATCCAGCGACCGGTTAATTTCTTCTAAATCTACATCGGATGCCTCCTTTATCCGTTGCAGAAAACGGGCTTCTATGTGTTTAAAGGCTTCGGTCATCATGACTTCCCCTTCTTTGGAAAGACGGATATATTGCTTTCGTCGATCTTCGGCAACGGCAAATTTTTCGCATAGATTTTTTTCGCTTAGTTTTTTCAGTTCACGGCTCGTGTTAGGCATGGACATATTCTGACAATCACTAATTTGACTAATGGTAACGGGCTGACTAACCGCTATATATTCAAGAATACTATGTTGAACGGGCGTAATGGCATCGGATTTAACATCTTTTGTAATTTCATGCGTCACTTGATGAACAGAAGTAGTAAAGGCCACGAATTTATGAAATAAAGCATTTTTGTCCAAAAGGATCACCTCTTACTGACAATATAACAAAATAGTTGTTATAAAACAATTATCATTTGATAACTAAAAAAGAATGTGTTACGATTTGTTTATCAAATGATAAGTAAAGAGGTGGTACAGTGAAAACGCTGGTTATATATACGCATCCAAATCATCAGAGCCTGAGTTATGCATTTTTTCAAAAGGTCATCCAGGGAAGCAGTGAGAACCCCAATAAAGCGGAGATAAAGGTGCTGGATTTATATGAGGAGGAGTTTAATCCGATCCTAGTTTTCAATGAGAAGAAACGCAGAAGGGATATGCACTCCAATCCCCAACTTGAAAAGTATAGAGAACAAATTATTTGGGCCGATAAAATAGTTTTCATATATCCGATCTGGTGGGGACGGCCTCCAGCTATGCTTTTGGGGTATATAGACCAAATGTTTGCTTCAGAATTTGCCTATAAAGATAAGGGCGGACTTCTGCCAGAAGGACTTTTGAAGGGGAAGTCGGTTGTTTGTATTTCAACGATGAAGGGGCCTACGCATTATCCTTTGTTCTGGTTGAATAATGCCCACAAAGTATTAATGAAGAAAGCCTTATTTAATTATGTGGGGATAAAAAAAGTGAAGTTTTTTGAATTTGGGAATATGGAAAATCTGAAGGGAAGGCATGACGAGAAATTAAATAAAATATATCGTTATTTCAAAATAATAGACCGCTGAAGAATGTAAATAAGTCTTTTTCCCCGCAGTCGGCGCGTTTATTAAGTAACAAAAGCCTAATTTCTCCATGTCTAAGGGAGAAATTAGGCTTTTTATATTTGGATATTCTTTACGTAATTAATTATTTGAAGAAAAATTTAATGTGAATAAAGTGTTTTCATTTGGTTATTAATTTGAAAGTTATTCCCAATTGGACGCTGTTTAGAGAGAACTGTTGCAAATACTAAGGAACAGTCCTTCATAAAAGGTATTCCAATCGGTTGGAAATCCAATAGGTAAAATGTCGAAAAATCATTGCATTGATTAATAAGCACTATTAAATATGGCGAAAGATTGAGCAAACCCCCCACTGGGTGCGGGTGAGGATCTTCCTTAACATATAAAAGATGCATCACTTCGTCGTTAACCTATTACACTTTTTTCAATTCGGTAAATTTGGGTTGATTAATAGAAATTGGTTCCTGCATTTTGTGCTTCGCTACAAGATGATAATAAAGATAGCATGCAAGCATGAAAGGTACACCGCAATACAAGGCTATTCTTTGTTCAGGAATGAACGCTAGACTTATAAGGATTAAGCAATTTAACCCAAAAGCTAAAAGTGGAACAATCGGATAAAGTGGCATTTTGAATTTTAAATCTTTTACCTGTCCACCTTGATTGATAAAAGCTTTGCGACCAAGATAGCTTGAGAGGGCTATGGATGCCCACACCACTACACATCCAAAACCTGCGATTGAAAGTAGCCATAGGTAAACAGTATCCTCTGCAAATACTCCGCATAATAAAGATAAGCAACCTACAAGCATACTTACAATCAATGCATTCATTGGAACTCCATTTTTCGTTAGTTTACCAAACCGTTTGCTAATCATTCCTTTATTAGACATGGACCAAAGCATACGAGACGTTGCGTAGAGTCCAGAGTTTGCTACTGATAGAACAGCTGTAATAATTACAAAATTCATGATATCTGCCGCATAAGGGATACCAATTTTATCAAACACGACGACAAATGGACTTTCAACCAAACCAGCCTCTTGCCATGGAAATAAACCTGCAAGGACAAACATGGCAAGTACAAAAAACACTAATATACGCCAAATCGTATTATTGATTGCCTTTGGAATATTTTTTTCAGGATCTTCACTTTCGCCTGCTGCAATTCCAACTAATTCTGTTCCTTGAAAAGAGAAATTAACCCCTATCATCGTTATTAGGATGGCGAGTACACCATTTGGAAACAATCCGCCATTATTAGTAAAGTTAGAAAGCATTGGAGCTTGGGAACTGCCATTCATTTCCAAGAAACCGAACATGGCCGCGCCACCTAAAAGAATAAACGCAATAATCGTTACTACCTTTATTCCTGCAAACCAGAATTCCACTTCTGCAAAGCTTTTTGTAGATAAAGCATTAATGGCAAAAAGTAGAACCGCAAAAAGGACACACCATATCCAAGGTGATACATCTGGAAACCAGCGTTTCATCAAAATACTAACCGTAATTAACTCCAAACCGATCGTAACAGACCAGTTAAGCCATGACATCCAGCCAATCATATAACCAGTCGAAGGAGAAATATACTTCGTTGCATAAGTTTGATATGAGCCTGCGTCAGGCAGTGAAACCGCCAATTCACCAAGGCAAAGCATCGTTAAATACATGACAAACCCACCAAATATGTATGCTGCTATTGCTCCACCTGGTCCAGCTTCACCAATTGTAAAACCTGATCCCAAGAATAACCCTGTTCCAATAACCCCGCCAAGCGCAATCATAGATAAATGGCGGCCCTTTAATTCCCTTTTTAACTCTTGAGTTTGGATCATTCAACTACCCCCACGTTTTAATTCCATAAAAATGTAAGCGTTTACTATTTTGATAAAATAAACTTTTCACATCCACGTGTACAACCGTTTAGATTTATTTCGAAATGCCTGTCCACAAAACTCTTAGGATATAATTCCACATCATTGATACCACTAATAATGTTTCGGAAATTCAAAACGAAAGAAATGTGGCAAAGTTCACAAAATATAAATAGTATAGACTTGTAGAAAGACTCTTTTTATTATACAGCAAAAGTAATTAATTTTTCCGAATTTCTTGAAAAAAATGTTGGAGAAAACGTAAAACGTCATTGCCATTCAATAATTATTGTTTAACAGATAAAAGGTTGGTTTGAAATATTGATTTAGATGAAAAACGGTTTTAAGAAGAGTGGGAGTTTAGATAAAAAGAAGAAACTATTAATAATGATGGATCACGATGTTTAATTATAGATTCAATAACAAATATTCATACATCTAGATGTTCTATAACTAAGCAGTATTTACTAAATAGTTTTTATAAAATTAATATTATTTAGAAAAAACATTTTTTTTATTTCTGCTAACAGTACTGTTTTATATATTATCGATAAATATTGATTGATAAGTGTTTTGCTGAGAAATACAATTGTATTCTGATGAAAAATTTATTATTATAATATAAGTAATACATGTGTGATAGATTTCAAAGGGAAGATGAATATTCTTTTAAGCAGTTAGGAATTCTTAATAATAAGTGAGGAATGATCCTAGGTAGTAGCTTGATAGGATTGAAAAAGTGATGCCTGGTTCATCATTTCACCACCGAATAGCAAGTAATAGTGTAAGAGGAGGGAACGGAGTGGCAAACAAAGAATTGAAGAGAGGCTTGGAAGCGCGTCATATTCAGATGATTGCTTTGGGCGGTACAATTGGTGTTGGTTTATTTATGGGTTCAGCAAAAACGATTGAATGGACGGGTCCATCAGTACTACTTGCCTATGCAATCGCAGGGATTTTTATATTTTTCATTATGCGTGCAATGGGGGAAATGTTGTATTTAGAACCAAGTGCGGGTTCATTCGCGACTTTTGGCCATAAATACATACATCCATTAGCAGGTTATATCACTGCATGGAGTAACTGGTTCCAGTGGGTTATTGTTGGGATGGCAGAAGTAATTGCAGTTGGAACATACATGCAGTACTGGTTTCCAGATTTACCTGCGTGGATACCGGGTATCATCGCAATGGTGATTCTTGGTGCGGCGAACTTAATTTCCGTTAAAGTATTTGGTGAATTTGAATTTTGGTTTGCGATGATTAAAATCGTTACAATTGTATTAATGATTGTTGCGGGAATTGGTCTTATATTCTTCGGATTAGGTAACGGAGGAGACGCAATCGGAATATCTAACCTTTGGGAAAATGGAGGCTTCTTTGCTGGTGGCTGGTCAGGGTTCTTCTTTGCTCTATCGTTAGTAGTTGCGGCTTATCAAGGTGTCGAACTAATTGGGATTACTGCTGGTGAAGCAAAAGATCCTCAAAAAACGTTAACAAAAGCGATTCAAAGTATTATTTGGCGTATTTTAATCTTCTATGTTGGTGCGATTTTTGTTATTGTAACGGTTTACCCTTGGGACCAACTAGGTTCAATTGGCAGCCCATTTGTTGCAACTTTTGCGAAAATTGGTATTACAGCAGCAGCTGGACTTATTAACTTTGTCGTAATCACAGCCGCAATGTCAGGATGTAATAGTGGTATTTATAGTGGAGGGCGCATGCTTTATACATTGGGAATAAATGGTCAAGCACCAAAATTCTTTACGAAACTATCTCGTCAAGGTGTGCCGTTAGTCGGTACGTTTGGTGTACTAATTGGTTTAGCAATTGGTGTTATTTTAAGTTACATTGCACCAGAAAATTTATTTGTGCATGTATACAGTGCGAGTGTACTTCCAGGTATGGTTCCGTGGTTTGTTATTCTGATCAGTCAAATTCGATTCAGAAAAATTAGAGGAGCCGAAATGGACAAGCATCCATTCAAAATGCCTTTTGCACCGGTGACAAACTACTTGACGATCGCCTTTTTAATTATGGTATTAATCGGTATGTGGTTTAATGATGATACACGTATGTCACTTATTGTAGGGATTGTTTTCCTAGGTATCATTGTCATTAGTTTTTACGCTTTTGGAATAGGCAAGCGTGTTCCAGTAGATGCTCAAAAAAATGATGTAGAGACTAACAGATGATTTATTTTGATTGATGAACATTGAGGACTTCAATTCTATAATAATGAGAAATTTTACCCTGACATCCATTACCACAGAAGTCATAGAAGCTGCACGAACTAGCTTAGTGATTGGACGTAAATAATGAAGAAACCCAGCTAATCCTCTCATGTGGAGATAGCTGGGTTTTAACGTTTGCATGTGCAAAATTGTACTTAAAATAAGTGCGAAATACTGGTTAAAGTGACAGTAATGAGTGATTCAGGAGGATTCTGAAGCGTTTTGAGTTAGCCATTTAATTGACAAACAAAAATACATATTTTTTATGATCTCCGAAGTTCGTTTGTTTGCTGTGATTGGTATAGTCAATCCACTTCACCTTTTTGTATCTTGCTTGGATTCTTTCATTTAACTCTGCTTCAATTTTATTCATAAGACGAAAGACCTTTTCTGAAGGCAAGTTAAAATGATAGGATGCGAGTTCATAAGGGGAGTGTGTAGCCAATAGTTGGAGAAATTGATCAGCTGTATCTGCTCTTAGGGCCAGTTGATTCTCTTCATCGACTATAAATTGATAAAGTTTCCTCTTTTCTTCCGCGATCTTACCGATCTCACTTCTTAMTAAAAAACCCATTAACTTCTCATTCATTTTTTTACCTCAATTATTTGATTTTGAAATTAGTCATCGTATGAAAGGAATGATTAGAATGTTACCAACTTGCTTTCTTTATTCCTGGTAGTTGACCCTTGTGTGCAAGTTCCCTGAAAGCGATCCGTGACATGTTGAATTTTCRCATATATCCTCTTGGTCTGCCAGTCAATGCACATCTGTTTTTCAATCTTGTTGGAGAAGAGTTCTTAGGAAGCTTGTTTAAAGCTAAATAGTTACCTTCTTGTTTCAGTTTATTGCGAAGTACCGAATAATGTTCAACCATCTTTTGTTGCTTTTTGGCTTTAGCAACTTTTGATTTTTTAGCCATGTTATTTCCTCCTTCATGTTATTGTAATGATTACGATTTAAAATTAGCCAAATTTCTTACTTTGTTTCTCTATGCAAAGTCACTTTTCTTAATCGTGGGCAATATTTCTTTAGTTCAATACGCTCTGGATTGTTGCGTTTATTCTTCTTCGTAATGTAATTGCGGTCACCTGTCACTGTGCAGGCCAATGTAATATTTACTCTCATCAGTAATCCCCCTCATTTGTATCAGTCATTTTGCGAATCATGGCAGTGAATCGTGAAATTTAAACCATTATGTTCAACTTTCTTCAAACGCACGAAAACTTGTCTGAGCTTCAATTCGCTTGAACAAACGGAGGAAGTGGATCAGCCAATTTTGTCCAGTCACTCTCCATTTCTTCATCACTTAGTAGACACGCATCAAGCTCGGACTCGATTTCTTCTCGATCCATATCAAGCCCTATCCAAACTATTTCTGTTTGTCGGTCTCCATGAACATCATCCCATCTCGATGCAACGGAAGAATCTTCTTTTATAATCATTTCTTGCTCAGATTTCGGAAAAGTGGCTATCCAATTACCAGCACCTTGGAATTGGAGTGAAGAACCAGCCTGAGACAGTAACCCTGCGATGTTATTTCGAGTTGCCAGCCAGAAAAATCCTTTCGATCGAACAATTTCTTGAGGGAACGTGCTCAACCAAGCGAACCAACGTTCCGGGTGGAATGGGCGTTTTCTTTTATAAACAAAAGATGTGATTCCGTAATCTTCTGTTTCCGGTACATGTTCTTCATTTAATTCTTTAATCCATCCAGCACCTTGACTTGCTAGCTCGAAGTCAAATAGGTTTCGGTCTAGGATTTCTTCAGGTAAAACCGCCCCATTCTCTATGGGTATGATTGTAGCATCGGGATTCAATTTTACTAAAAAGGCTTTAAAAGCTTCTAAGTATTCAGGAGTGACTAAATCTGTTTTACTTATCAGTAAAATATTTGCAAATTCAATTTGATCAATTAATAAATCTGATACATCACGAAGGTCGTTAGCATCTTCCGTTTGTTTTCGTTCAAGAATGGTGTCACCACTTTCATAGTCATTCCAGAATCGAAAGGCATCTACTACCGTTACCATGGCATCTAATCGACAATATTGTGATAAATCGATGTCAACTTCTTCATCGATGTATGTAAATGTTTGTGCTACGGGAATGGGTTCAGAAATACCGGTAGACTCAATAACTAAATAATCGATATCCCCTTGCTTAGCAAGCTTTTCCACTTCAATCATCAAATCTTCGCGCAGTGTACAACAGATACAACCATTTGTCAGTTCGACTAATTTTTCTTCTGTACGTGAAAAACCACCAGCCTGAATGAGTTGCGAATCAATGTTGACTTCGCTCATATCATTTACGATTACAGCGATTTTCTTTCCTTCTTTATTTGCCAATAAGTGATTTAACACCGTTGTTTTTCCTGCCCCTAGGTAACCACTTAAAACGGTAACCGGAATCTGAGTTTTCATATGTTATCTCCATTTCTCCTCCGCAAACAGTAATGATTACGATTTAAAGAATACAATGAATTCAAGTATAATGCAACACTAAAGATGAGAAAATGGTTCGTGACTTTAAATCGCAAAAATTTTTTGCTTTCATCTGAAGAATAGTTTCCCAATTAAAACGAAGTCGTTTTTAAATTATAAATTCTATTATTAGCAAAAATATACATATCATTATTGCTTCAGTTCATTAGCATTCAATGATAAAGGATTGTATAAAAAGATATGACGATGTACACGGGATTACAAGACATATTCGGAGAGTATTATGAGGATCATTGCTCTTGTATTCGGTGGCGAAAAAATGYATTTCGGGAAATGGTTGATGAATTAGTAAAAGGACAATTGGGGTAGATACCAATTCTCCCTTAACCTTTTCTATTCATTAAAACAATTATTTTGTTTATCTTACATTCCACAAAAATATATTTAAAATATTCGCATAAATAGGGTGATTGATTTTATAATTAGGATGAACAAATTTATTGAAATAGAGAGGGGAAACATGATGGACTTAGGATTAAAGGGAAAAGTAGCAATTATAACTGGTTCAAGTAAAGGAATAGGTTTACATACAGCTTTACAATTAGTGAAGGAAGG
>NZ_JBFUKT010000139.1:0-9126 GCF_056400705.1 Paenisporosarcina sp. P5_A11 | reverse complement strand
GAAGTGGTCGTTGTCTCTTGCCATCTGGTTCGTCAAATAACCACAATGGAAAGTTGCTCAAAACCCCACCATCTACAACAATCGCTTTCCCACCCCCCACGTTTAATTTGACAGGTTCAAAGAAGAAAGGAATCCCACAACTCATGCGTAAGGCGCGAGCAAGTGGAAATGTTTCAGAAGATATTCCATAATGTTCTAAATCATCTGGAAGAACCAACATCTTACCGTGCGTTAAATCTGAAGCAATAATCTTCAATGAGCCTTGTGGCAAATCGCCAAACGTATAGACCCCTTTTGCTGCAAGCTTTTTCATGAACCATTGCTCTAATGCTTTGCCTTGGTATAAACCCATTCGCCAATAAAGAAAAAACCACTTCATGATCGGTAAAGGAAGGATGGTTTTACGTGGATCGAGGAGCGTTTGAAAATCTTGATCATCTAGCATCACTTCGATTTCTTTACTTGTATAACCAGCCGCAATAAAACAAGCAAGAATCGCCCCTGCACTTGTTCCCGCTAAACGTTGAAAGCGAAATCCCTTTTCCTCTATAACTTGATAAGCCCCCACTAACGCAAAGTCTTTCAAACCACCACCTGAAAATACCCCATCAATTAACATTCATGCTCTCCCTTTTCTTTTCGTTATTACACTGTAGGAAAAAAGAAGGGAAATTAGAACTTAAAATAAAATGAAGCAGTCGAAGATGTTATTTCGGATGCTCTTGTAGTTCCTATATCGTTTTGATAATCAAATGGATGATTCCTCTGAAATATTTGGTTCCTTTGAAATCGGCTTTCCTGCTTCTATTAATACCTTGCTCCCAATCAAGAAGAACCCCAGAAGGAATAATAGGAAACCAGTTATTATCAGTAGCCATTCGATTTTAACAAAGTCAGATAAAGGTCCAAATACTAGCATCCCTAGTGGCATCATTGAAGTTGCGATCATTCCTAATACACCAAAGACCCTTCCAAGGAAATCCCCTTCCACTTTTTCCTGCAGTAAAACCGTTGAAGGTGTATTAAAGATAGGCATGGCGACTCCGACTACAGCCATGATAATCAAATATAGCCAAAATAAATCTATGAATCCAAGTGTGAATGTACAAGCTCCAATCACAAGGCTCCCTAACGTCATGGTATGAATCTTGTTTCTAAAACCACCCCATGTACTTATGAAAACTCCACCTAAAATCATACCAATGGAAAAAGCAATTTCTATCGCAGTTAATCGCCACACATCTGCACCGAAACTACGTGTGACCTGCAGAGGTGTAAGAAAGGCTACAGGTGCAACCAATACAAAGAACAATGCAAAAAACGTAAAAAACTTCTTGATAAAATCGTGATTTTTAATATAGTTAAAGCCTTCTTTTAAATCACTGTAATAGCTAGTCGTTTGTTTTTGTAATGCTTTTGCATGTGCAGGAACCTCCAAGAAAGTCAGTAATATAAAAATTGCTATTGCTGCAGTAATCACATCAATAAAGAAAATAATTTCCATGGAGGCCATTGTAAGTAATGCGCCACTGAGCATTGGTGAAATTAGCATGATTAGCGCTTGAATGCTACCGTTCGTTCCGTTTATCTTAGTAAGTTTGTCCTCTGGTACTAACTGAGGTAGAATAGCTCCTACTGCTGGACCTTGAATACCTGTTCCTATTGCGCGAACCGCAGACATTACAAAGAGTAACAATAGAGATTCATATCCGAGAAGAAATAGAATCGCCAAGATTAGCGTTGAAACCGCAATCAACAAATCTGAAAGAATGATTAACATTTTACGATTGTAGCGATCTGCCCATACCCCCGCAAACGGTGATAAAATAAAGGTTGGCAAAAATCCACAAACAATGGAAATGGTCATCATGATACCAGACTGAGTGTTTAATGTGATATACCACATAATGGCATACTGAACCAATGATGATCCAAATAGAGATAAGGTTTGGCTTCCCAGAAAAAGAATAATGTTCTTTTTCCAATTTTCCATTACCTGTTCATTTGTCGCTGTCATTTGAAGCACMTCCAATTTCCTGTTTTTAGTCTAGTCCATATTTTTTAATTGTATTATGTGTAGCGGGTACTTCAACTTAAAATTTTTTCATTTCTTATTAAAGACAAAAAAACACAGACTATTTGCCTGTGTTCGGAATAAATGGATTTATATTAGTGTAAGGTGTAATTATTGAAACCACGCCCAACGCTAATGATACTAATGACTTACTGATATTATTATTCATCTTAACGCCACGTTAAATGGGATTTTTATACTATTAATATATCCTATCATATTTAACGGTTTTGAAATCAAAAAAGTTATTTGTTTACTAATCTGTTAAACCAAGCAAAGACAATTAGGGAAAGTGGAACTATTAAATGGAATAGATTTTTGGCATATTAATGGGTATACTTTCTTCATTAACAGAAGGAGTGATGGTAAGTATGTATAAGAAATTATTAATCGTTCCAACTTTATTCCTTGTACTGAGTGCTTGTTCAGATTCATCACCTAAAAAAGATGATATGAATCATGAAAACATGGATATGAACCATTCAGAATCAAGTGAAGTTCCGGAAAATTTGAAAGTGGAAGATAATCCAACCTTTGAAGTTGGCAGCCAAGTGATTATCGAAGATGATCACATGGAAGGGATGAAGGGTGCTGAAGCTACTATTGTGAATGCCTTTGATACTACAGCCTATACTGTATCGTATACTCCGAAAACAGGTGGAGAAAAAGTGACCAATCACAAATGGGTTATTCATGAAGAAATCGAAGATGCCGGTGATAAACCTTTTGAAGCAGGTTCCGAAGTGACAATTGATGCGGATCATACGAAAGGGATGGATGGTGTAAAAGCTGAAATTGATTCTGCCGAAAAAACGACAGTATATATGATTAATTACACTTCAACTACTGACGGAGAAGAAGTGACCAATCATAAATGGGTAACGGAAAGTGAGTTATCACCTAAATAAAGTTTGACCAAATATAATCCAAAAATAGCTTATTCCTTAAGTGGATAAGCTATTTTTATTTTGAAGCTAAAAATGTTTATTAAAAACCAATACCTTGTCAATCTTACCTACAATAAATTTGGAGTTTTACATGCTCTTACGGTTTCTTGTCGGTCCTGACTTTGGCAAATTTCTGAAATGACAGCAACCCCATCAGCACCGGCTAGCAATGTTTCGTGCGCGTTTTTTGTTGTGATTCCACCAATTGCTACAAGCGGAAAATCTCGATACAAGTTTCTCGCTTCTTGCAAAAAAGTTAGACCAGCAGGAGCCTTTGCATCAGATTTCGACTGTGTCTCATAAATCGGTCCAATCCCTACATAATCCGCACCACCTCTAACAGCCTGATCCAACTCTTCGACTGTATGCACTGAAACGCCTACGATGCGTCCTTTAAAAGTTTCGCGAATTTCCGTAAGTGATATATCCTCTTGTCCTACGTGAACGCCATCTGCGTGGAGCTTCAAGGCAAGCTCCACGTCATCATTCACAATAAACGGCACGTTGAATGATTTACACAATACTTGGCATTGACTAGCAAATTGTTCAAGTGTTTTACCTGTTAATGCCCCTTCGCCTTTTTCACGCAGTTGGAAAATGGTTATACCTGCTTTTAATGCATCTTCTAAAACATGTAATGGCTCTTCTATGCAGTTCGGGGTACCCATGATGAAATAGAATGCTAAATCGTTACGATTCAATGATGTTCACCTCACAGACACCTTTTGCTATATTATAGGCAAAATGATTTGTTGGGCCATGTCCATGCCCAATGTTTAACGGGGTTTCAATGGCTAGCTGGACAAACTTTTTAGCTTCGATGATTGCCTCTTTTAGTGACCAACCTTGTCCTAAAAATGCTGTAAGTGCTGCGGAGTAAGTACAGCCTGTTCCATGTGTATGTTTCGTTTCAATACGGGCAGATTCCATTTTAAAGCTTGTACCATCTGCAAAAAACACAGTATCCGTTGCCGTTCTTTGCTCATCTAAGTGGCCCCCCTTCATAACCACGCACTTTACACCCAGCCCTAATATCTTTTCAGCAGCTTTTTGTATATCCTGTTCCGACTTAATCTCAACACCACTAATCACTTCAGCTTCTGGAATATTAGGAGTTAATACCGTTGCAAGTGGTAAAAGCTTAGTCGTTAATGCTTCAACTGCGTTATTTTTTAGCAAGCTTGCACCTCCTTTGGCAATCATCACAGGGTCAATGACAAGCAGCACATCTTTCTCACATAAGCTTTTCGCCACTTCCTCAATAATTGGTGCTGAAAAAAGCATACCGGTCTTGACTGCCTTTACGGGAAAATCCTGAAAGACGACTTCGATTTGATGTTTAACAAAGTCTACAGATGCAGGAAAAACTCCCTCTACACCAAGTGTATTCTGAGCTGTTAACGCAGTAATCGCTGATGTACCGAACACTCGGAGCTCTTGAAACGTCTTTAAATCTGCTTGTATGCCAGCTCCACCACTACTATCTGAGCCTGCTATGGTCATCACGATGTTCAATTGGCTTCACCTCTAGACAATTGATGCAATGAATTTAAGACTTCAGTCTGGAATGAGCCAAGAAGTGGCGATTGAACCGCATGTTCAGACACCTTTTTATATTCTTGTAGTACATCACGTAAGTTTAAAAGAGCCTCTCCTTCCAAACTAAGAACTGCTGTACAAATCGCGCTCAACAAACAACCTGTACCTGTTACCTCTGTCATCTGTTCATGACCACCTGCTACCCAAAATTCATTCTCACCGTCAGTAATATAATCAGAGGCTCCTGTGACCACCACTAAACAGTTCCATTTTTTCGCCTCATGTTTGGCGACGACTGCAACGTCCATCTCACCTTCACCACTGTCCACGCCCTTAGCTTGCCATGAAACGCCTGCAATGGTCGCAAGTTCACCTGCATTACAACGGAGTAAATCGAATCGGACATTTTCTAATAATTCCTTTACTACTTGTTGTCGAAAAGAAGTTGCCCCTACTCCAACTGGATCTAAAACGACAGGTATTCCAAGCTCATTCGCTCTTTTCCCTGCTATTAACATGGCTTCTTTCGTTCTTGTATTGATTGTGCCAATATTAATTAAAAGAGCATTTGAAATCGCGACCATTTCTTCCACTTCTGTTACTTCATCAGCCATGACAGGTGACGCACCAATTGCAAGTAAACCATTAGCGGTAAAGTTTGCCACGACATAGTTCGTGATGCAATGTACCAGTGGCTTCTTATTACGAATCTGTTTAATAGGCATAGTTCTTCACCTCATCTTGCCAGTCTTCATATGTCCATGGCATTTCCCAGAATTTCCACTCATAGTAGCAACTTCTTTCAAAATGAGCTTTTAATACTGATTGCTTGGCTGGATTTTCTTCTGCATAACGATTCATCATCGCCTTTTGCAGCTCGATTTTTTCTTTGTAATCCGGTGCACTATACATTTCAATCCATTCTTCATATAGCTTGATGCCTGGTTTTGCGTCTTTATACTTCTCCCCAATTTCTTGATATAACCATGGACAAGGGAACATCGCAGCAAAAGCCTCTGCAACATCTCCGTTATGTGCAGCATTGTACATATGTGATACGTAGTTATAAGCAGCTGGTGATGGTTCAAAGTTTACTTCCATTTCTTCAGTTATACCTAGCTCCTTAAAGACAGTTCGGTGTAACTCAAGCTCAGCCTCGTTGATATGACGAGCCGTTTCTAAAAAGTAGGCAATATCTTCGTTCGTCTCAGCTTTTGAAGCTGCAATCGCGAGTACTTTTGTGTAATTCTTTAAATAATAAGCGTCTTGCATCATGTAAAACTTAAATTTTTCAAGCGGCAGCGTTCCATCGACAAGTCCTTTTACAAATGGGTGATCAAAACTTCCTTGCCAATAAAGATCCGTTTCCTCTCGTACTTCTTCACAAAATGTCATTATAAGTCCTCCTTTTTCGGATGGACGCAAGTGCAAAAAACGCCCTTTTGCGCATGACAAAAGAGCGTTTCCAATGAAACATTGCTCCCTACGTCAGTGTTAACTGTCAGGTTCCAAGGGTCAGGTTTTACCTTCTCAACTAAATAGTTCCCCCGCAATTAAAATATTGAATTAGCAAACAAAAAAGCCCTCCAAAATGGAGAGCTTCAGCACAAAAGAAAAACGTCGAAACGCTATGTACTCTGCTCCCTACGTTCGTCTTAACGAACAGGTTCAAAGGGTCAGGTTTTAACCTTCTCAACGCCAAAGCGTCCCCCCGCAACTATTTTAATTAGGTTCATAATAGCATAATAAATTCATCCTAACAAACGACTGTAGATGATTAATTACACTCTTTTTATAATACTCACATGGAAATCCTAGCCATTTACAGCTTTGAATTATTTTACTAATACGTTTTGCTTTACGATTTGTTCTAATTCTTCATAATTACTGATTTCATATGTTGGAGTAATAGTTGTTTCATTTGCTTTATTATGTGGATTAAACCAGCAGGTATCGATTCCGAAATTATTGCCACCTTGGATATCTGCGCTTAGAGAGTCGCCGATCATTAATACACTTTGCTTATCTTTAATACTCAGCTTTCTAAAGACATATTCGAAAATTTCTGCTTGTGGCTTTTGATAACCAGTCTCCTCCGAAGTAATAATCGCTTCAAATGTTTGATTTAGTGGCGAAAGAGCAATCCTCGAATGTTGAACATCTTGAAATCCATTTGTTAAAAGAACAAGTCTGCAACTAGATAGATTGGTCAACATATCCTGAACACCATCAATCATATGTACTTCTCTTCCTAGATTTTCTATATATGCATGTCCAAAATCTTCTGGATTAAGAAGTAGTTTATGTTGGAGGAATAAACGCTTGAATCGTTCTACTTTTAAATCTGAAAGCGAGATACGTCCTTGCTCTAAATCAAGCCAAAGTCCTTTACTTATCTCTTTATAACTTGCTCTGTATTCAGTTAAACCATTAGGGAAACTAAATGCACGAAATGAATTATCGAGTGCATGCTTTTCCGTCTCACCGAAATCAAACAAAGTGTCATCTAAATCAAATATTAATACATCATACTTCACAGTCTTCTCATCCTTTTTGTGGTTCATTTTAAATGAATCTAAAACCATCATACTACTAAATGCACATTTCTTCTTTATGTACGAACCGGTACTATCAATTGTAAAACAGCGATCATGAACAGAATTAATAATGAATGGTCGCATGGAACCTGTGAACTTAACCATTACATCCTGCCCACCAACCGCTTTTAACGCATCCATCATATATTTTGCACTGAACGAAATTTTCAACTCTTCGCCTTCAATTAATGTGGTTTGTATTTCTTCTTCTACTTTACCGATTTCAGCTGAGCTAGATGATATCTCAACGACATTTCCTTCTAATGAAGTGAATCGGACAATGTTATTACGTTCTTCACGTGCCAATAAAGATGAACGGTCTATCGCTTGAAATAATGCTTTCCCATCAATAGTGACATTCGTATTAAATTCATTTGGAATTAATCGTGATGTATCGGGATAGATACCTTCAATTAAACGAGAGTAAAAACTTACACTTGATGTTTTAAATAAAACTTGTTGGTTTGTCATGACGATATGAACGGGAGACGACGAATCTCCTATAATTTTGCTTAATTAATTAAGTTTGCATGGTCACTATGATTTTGCATTTAGACAGGCTGCCTAAGGCTAAAATGTAATTGTGATAGATGGTAGAGATCACAATTACTGTAAAATATGTAACACAAAAACAATCAGGAGGATGGTAGAGTGTCAAATGAAATAAACAGTTACATTGACTATCCAATGGTGAAAATTCCAGGGGGAGAAATTGAATTAAGAGACGATAGAATAAAAAGCACATGGAAAACTGAAATAAGACCGTTTCTTCTTGCCCAGTATCCTGTAAATATGGATCTATACTATTCGATTACAAATAAATCACCTAATTGTTTTGACGGAAATCTAAAACCGGTTGTGAATATTTCTTGGAATGATGCAATTTCTTTTTGTAATCTACTGTCACAAAAAGCTGGACTAAAAGAGTGTTATTCAATAAGTAATGATGGTGAAAACATTATTTGTGACTGGGAATCGGACGGCTATCGACTTCCTTCAGAAGCAGAGTGGCAATATGCATGTAAAGCAGGGACTACTGGTTATAGATACGGAGAGCTTGATAAGATTGCCTGGTATAATGAAAATTCTGGTGGCAAGATCCATGAAGTAGGAAGAAAGGAACCGAATGCATGGGGTCTGTATGATATGTTAGGGAATGTTTGGGAATGGTGTTGGGATTTATATGATGAACAAGTATACGGCTCCTACCGAATTTTTCGAGGAGGTAGCTGGGCTGAAGAATCAAGGGGTTGTGGGGCTTCATGTCGTCGACGTAGCCATCCGTCATTTTGCATAGACGACCTTGGGTTCCGTCTTGCCCAGTCTTACTAACGAAAAATGATAGTTCAATAGACCGCCTTCTCTGAAAGGCGGTTTACTTTTGGTCAAAAAACATTAGGATTTCACATACCTAAATGAGTTACCGTCGCATTCGAGATGAACTAGCCAATCGTGGATTTAAAGTGAATCACAAAAAAGTCCAACGTATCATGAGGGAATTAGGGTTAAAATCATTGATTCGTATAAAGAAATATCGATCTTATAAAGGGAAGGTAGGAACAATTTCCCCAAACATATTGGACCGAAATTTTACTGCTGAGAAGCCTAATGAAAAGTGGGTTACAGACATTACTGAATTTAAATTGTTCGGTGAGAAATTGTATTTATCGCCTGTATTAGATTTATACAATAGAGAAATCATTACTTATACCCTAGGATCGAGACCTACCTATTCACTTGTCTCAACGATGTTAACCCAAGCGTTTGAACGTTTATCAGATGGGGATAAGCTCCTGATGCATTCTGATCAAGGTTGGCACTATCAAATGAAGCCGTATTGTCATGCCCTCAAAAAAAAGAACGTAACGCAAAGCATGTCTCGTAAAGGAAACTGTTATGACAACGCGGTGATAGAAAACTTTTTCGGCATATTTAAATCAGAGTTTTTATACTTGAAGAAGTTTGAAAG
>NZ_JBFUKT010000138.1:0-9208 GCF_056400705.1 Paenisporosarcina sp. P5_A11 | reverse complement strand
AGTGATACCCCAGCTTACCAAGAATGACCAAATACCGTTAGCTAAATGGAATGTTGCAGATACAACACCAACCACGTAGAATACAAACATTAATGGATTTGCTAAAATATCAGCCATCATGTCAAAGTTAACTTCATCAGCACCAATTGCTTTTTGGATTCTTGTCTCAAATATATGCCATGCAATAAACACGACAAGAATAACTCCTGTTACACGTTGTAAAAGAAACATCCAGTTACGGAACGTGCCATAACGCTGTGTGTTACTTTTTGCAGTAAAAGATATGTACACACCATAGAATGCATGGAACATTAAAGGAATGTAGATGACAAACCATTCCAAAAATAATACGAATGGTAAACTTTCCATAAAGTGCGAAGCTTTGTTAAATGCCTCAGGTCCCTGCGTAGCAAAATGGTTAATAACCAAATGCTGTGCCACGAACAAACCTATTGGAATAATTCCAAGTAGAGAATGCAACCGGCGTAAATAAAATTCATTATCTTTCGACAAGACTGTTACCCCCCTCATTACTTCAAAATAGACAGACAAATTTAGACCCTCGTATGAAACGAAAGCAACATTGACTGCATATCTCATCATGGTACAATATTATGACATGTTTATTGTACTCCCATCATAAGGGAGCGTCAAGACAAGGTAGCCTACTACATATGACATTAAAATGCAGGATAATTCTCGATTTCTCATCTTTTTCCTACCTTGCACATGAATAATTCTTAGATTAATAAAGTTAAACGTGAATTTAGTTAGAAAGCGGGATTTATATGACATTGACAGATACAAAAACAGTACCAGCTTTTGGATATGAATTAATTAGAGATCATGTACTTTCGACAATTTTAGGCAAGCATGAAGATGATATTTTATATTGGTCAGGAAAAGAATTAGCACGCAAGTTTCAGCTGTTCTCAATGGAGGAAGTATCTTCCTTTTTTGAAGAAGCTGGCTGGGGTGTGTTAACTCTTGATAGTCTTTCAAAGGATGAAGCATTTTATACACTAACTGGCGAACCAGATGCACTTCAAATCGACAAGCGTTGTTTTCGCCTAGAAGCTGGCTTTTTGGCGCAACAGCAACAAAAGTTAGGTGGCTACTTGACAGAATGCTTCGAGGAAAAATTTATAAAGAAAAACATCATCCACTTTCATATAAAATGGGATTTAAAAGAAAAGATTTAGTGGAACCAGCCAGCATGCACCTTTTGGGTGCATGCTGGTTTTTTTGAGGGGGAATTGATGGATTCCTACGTCGATGCGATTTTTTCCTACGTGAACCCTCATTTTTCCTACGTCAATGCTCAAATCTCCTACGTCAACTCACTTTTTTCCTACGTCATTTCCTTTTTCAGACGGCACGCCTCTTTTTTCAGACGTCACCCATCTCTTTTCAGACGTCAACGCCAAAAAGTGCGACTGAGCAACCGCTCAGTTGCACTTTTTGGTCGAAATACAAAAAAAGCTGGCGTCACTTCAAAGTGACTACCAGCTTTTTTAATCCCATTTAAATCTATCGCTCATTTCAGATTGATATTGCTTAAAAGCACTACTATTTGTTTGAATCCCTTTTTTCGATAACATTCGGTTCATTTGTGTCAGTTTTTGATTGTATTGTTGTTCCAATTCGGTTTTTTCTTTACCTAAGGCTTTTTTCATTTGATGTTGCAAATCGCTCATTTCTTCTTTTATGAATTGAGCTTCTGCGTCATGTCCTGAATTTTTCAAGATGCGCATGACCATTCGAATATCTTCCGGGTAATGAGCAAATTCATCTGGTGGTAAAGGTTTTCCCGCTCCAGGCAAATTGTCAAACTGTCCCTCACGCTGTGCTTTTTTGATTAAATCCTCCACTAGATGCCAGTTCATTTCTCACACTACCTCTCATGATTATGAATATATTCCCATTATATCATGAAACTTCCTTACACTCGAACTGCAGTTAATTCATATTCATCATGCAATGCATTGGCCGCTTTTAGCATTTCACTTTCAGGGACAACAACCGAAACTTTAATTTCTGATGTACTTACCATTTTCACGGGAATTCCTTCTATGCGCAAACGATCGAACATTTGAGCAGCTACACCAGGATTAGATACCATGCCTGATCCAACGATTGAAACTTTGGCTAAACCTACTTCGTAATTCATAGATTGGTAACCAAGATCAGCTTTATTACTTTCTAACACTTGTACCGCTTCAGCAAAATCTTCTTTTTTAATAGAAAATGACACACTTGGTTGTATGCCTTCCATGATACTTTGAACAATAATGTCAACGTTCACATGATGTTTAGCTAGTGTTGTGAAAATTTTTGCGAGAGAGCCGTTAAATGGCACTTTATATGCTACCGTCATACGAACAATCTCCGGTTCAAATGCAACACCGCGCACAATTAGGTTTTTCTCCAATGTGGGTTCCTCCAATAATATCGTCCCTGTTTCTTCGGTTAAGCTAGATCGAACACTAAGTGGCATGGAATAATTTTTGGCAAATTCGACTGCACGTGGATGTAATACACCCGCACCTAAATTGGCAAGCTCTAGCATTTCATCATATGCTAGTTCCTGTAATTTTCGAGCACCTTCCACGCAACGTGGATCTGATGTATAAATACCATTGACATCCGTGTAAATATCACATTGGTCCGCCTGAATGGCTGCTGCTATTGCAACAGCCGTTGTATCAGAACCTCCACGTCCGAGCGTTGTAATTTCACCGAATGCGTCCATGCCTTGAAACCCAGCAACCACTACTACCTGTCCAGAGGTCAAAGCTTGTTCAATGCGAATGGTATCAATGTGCTCGATTCGAGCATTACGATGAACCGATTCTGTTCCAATTCCTGCTTGCCAGCCAGTGAATGACACCGCATCTTGCCCCATATGTTGAAGTGCCATCGTAAGTAAGGAAATCGTCACTTGTTCTCCAGTTGATAGCAACATATCCATTTCACGTTTTGAAGGCTCTGCTGATAAATCTTGTGCTAAACGCATTAATTCATCAGTCGTTTTGCCCATTGCTGAGACAACCACAACAATTTCATGCCCTTTTGCAGTTTCACCTATGATGCGCTTTGCGACGTTTCGAATGCGTTCTGTGTTGCCAACTGATGTTCCTCCAAATTTCATGACCAAACGACTCAATGTAAACTCTCCCTTATTTCCAAAGAAGCTAAAAAAGACAGCCTATCCACGAGTGATCGTGAAAAGCTGTCTCCATGCATGACCGTTCTTAAAGAAGCGTCCATGTGAAGATAGCCCTCCAGAATCCAATTAGATTCTGACAATCCTGCATTTATTCAATGCAAAACCAGTGCGACATTAGACAGTTAATATCGTACTTCGGCGAATTTCCCTTTCAAAAGCAGTCAACGGATCTGTTCATCCTCATGCAAGTTACTGATGATTTTCGCACCTCTATCACCACTTTTTCAATGATAGTTCAAACATACTTTGAACTTTCATTAGTGATTCAATTTCAGTGAGTCAACAATATCATAAGATTACTCTTTTGACAATGACTCATTTTTAAAGTATTCAGACATGGATTCAGCAATTTGCAAAGGCAACCCTGATCCTTTTAATTCATCAACAGATGCTTCTTTAATACGTTTTACAGAGCCAAAATGTTTAAGTAACATTTTTTTGCGTTTAGGACCTATTCCTTCAAATCCATCTAAAGCCGAAGCTATGGTTTGCTTGCCTCGTTGTTGTCGATGGAAAGTAATCGCAAATCGATGCACTTCATCTTGAATACGTTGCAGTAAATAAAAACCTTCACTCGTTCGTTTTAACGGGATGATTTGAGGTGGTTCTCCGTATAACAAAGAAGATGTTTGGTGTTTCGCATCTTTCGCAAGACCCGCAATCGGAATGGATAAACCTAGTTCGTCTTCAATAATTTCTCGAGCGCTTTCCATTTGCCCTTTCCCGCCATCAATGACAATTAAATCTGGAAGAGGTAGATGGTCATTTAACACACGTGTATATCGACGTCGAATAACTTCTCGCATCGCCCCGTAGTCATCATGTCGTGCTGCAGTTTTTGTTTTGTATTTACGATAATCTTTTCGGTTCGGTTTGCCATCAATAAATGAAACCATTGCTGAAACTGCATCTGCTCCATAAATATGAGAGTTATCAAATGCTTCAATCCGAAGCGGCGGAGCAATGTTCATGGCTATACCTAATTCTTCTACAGCACCAATTGTTCGTTGTTCTTGGCGGTCAATAAGCTGGAATTTCTCTCGTATGGCAATTTCGGCATTTTTAGTCGCTAATTCAATCATCTGCTTTTTCTTGCCACGACTTGGAGAAGCCACTTTGATTTCAAGCAATTGCTTAGCTAATTCTAAATCAACTGAAAGCGGCAACAATACTTCCTTAGGTTTTATATGATGAGGTTGATCATAAAACTGACCTAAAAATGTTAAAAATTCATCATCAGGATCTTGGATTAACGGGAATACCGATACATCTCGTTCTATTAGTTTACCCTGTCGCACAAAGAAAACTTGAACACACATCCAACCTTTATCAATGGCAAAGCCAAAAATATCACGATCCGTAAAGTCGTTCGTCGTCATTTTTTGTTTTTCCATGACTGTTTCTATATGTGTGATTTGATCACGGTATTCTTTTGCTCTTTCAAATTCCAAATTCTCGGCCGCTGATGACATTTTTTCTGTTAGTTCTTGTTTGACTTGCTGATAACCACCATTTAAAAAACGTGTAATTTCATCAATAATCTCCCGATATGCATCTTGCTCAATAGGCTTTACACAAGGTGCTAAACACTGGCCTAAATGATAGTACAAACAAACCCGGTCTGGTAATGTCGGGCATTTTCGCAGTGGGTATAAACGATCAAGTAGTTTTTTGGTTTCACTAGCGGCATACGCATTAGGGTAAGGCCCAAAGTATTTTCCTTTGTCCTTTTTAACTTGTCGTGTCGTAATCAATTTCGGATGTTTTTCACCAGTTATTTTAATATATGGATACGTTTTATCATCTTTTAACATGATGTTATATTTCGGATCATGTTTTTTGATTAAATTTAACTCTAAAATGAGCGCTTCAATGTCTGATGATGTCACGATATATTCGAAGTCTACGATTTCATTGACGAGACGTTGTGTTTTCCCGTCATGACTACCCGTGAAATACGAGCGCACACGGTTTTTCAATACTTTTGCTTTACCAACATAAATAATCGTATCCTGTCTGTCTTTCATTAAATAAACACCAGGATGGTCTGGTAAAATTGCGCATTTCTGTTGTATTAATTCATTCATACTTGTCATCACCTGTTGAAAAAAACCGGGTGCCCATGGGTACCCGGTTTTTAATATTATTTTACTATTACTTATAATACTGTTTAATTAAGAGTGTTTGTTTACAAGTTCTACTAATGCTTCTTTCGGGTTAAATCCAACTACTTTATCAACTGGTTGCCCGTCTTTGAATAGTACTAATGTTGGAATCGACATAATGCCAAAGTTGCTAGCAGTTTCTTGGTTAACATCAACGTCTACTTTTACGATTTTTACTGTTTCGCTCATTTCAGCATCTAATTCTTCTAAAACTGGAGCGATCATTTTACATGGTCCACACCAAGGTGCCCAGAAATCAACTAATACTAAACCATCTGAAATTTCACTTGAAAAACTTTGATCCGTTCCGTGTACAATTGCCATAATAAATTTCCTCCTTCAAATACAAACTCTAAACGTAGTATAGCATCTTGAATTTAACGCTACTACTTTTTTGCTCATCATCAAAACATCTAATAGTACTAGTTTCATTTTCTTTATATTGATTTCCCAGATAAAGAAAATAAATCTTAAAAAACTCCGCAAGTTTTTCACTTCACGGAGTTTTATGTAAAATTAATTAGCTTTTAKTTTTTTGAATTCTTCCGTCAACATTGGAATGACTTCGAATAAGTCTCCAACGATTCCGTAATCAGCCACTTTGAAAATACTTGCTTCAGGATCTTTGTTGATCGCTACGATAATTTTCGAGTTCGACATACCCGCTAAATGTTGGATAGCACCAGAAATACCTGCTGCAATGTACAAATCAGGAGTTACAACTTTACCTGTTTGTCCAATTTGAAGTGAATAATCACAGTAGTCAGCGTCACATGCACCACGAGATGCTCCAACTGCGCCGCCTAATACTCTTGCTAATTCTTTTAATGGTTCAAAACCATCTTCACTCTTCACGCCACGACCACCAGCAACAATGACTTTCGCTTCTGATAAATCCACGCCTTCAGTTGATTTACGAACAACTTCTTTAATAATGGTACGAAGGTTCGTAATTTCAACAGAGACAGCTGAAACGTCACCAGAACGGCTAGAATCGTGTGCTAATGGATCGATGTTGTTTGGACGAATTGTTACAAAATCAATACCTTCTTTGATTTTCACTTTTTCAAACGCTTTACCTGAGAAGATAGGACGAACGAAAACAACATCTGCCCCTTCACCTTCGATAGCAGTTACATCAGAAATAAGACCTGATTTTAATTTACTTGCAACTTTAGGTGATAAATCTTTCCCAAGAGCTGTGTGTCCGAAAACAACTGCGTCTGGTTGCTCACTTTGAACTACTGCCATAATTGCTTGGCTGAAGCCGTCAGAAGTATATGTTTTTAAATGTGGATGTTCAACAGTTACCACACGGTCTGCTCCATAATGAATCATTTCAGTTGCAAGAGATTGTACAGAGTCTCCTAAAAGAACAGCTACAATTTCTCCACCGCTTGAAATTTTCTTCGCTGCAGCGATTGCTTCAAAAGATACATTACGTAAAGCGCCTTCACGTGCTTCACCTAATACGATTACTTTTTTTGTCATGATGTGTTTCCCTCCAATTACAAATCTATAGATAAAATTAAATCACTTTTGCTTCTGTACGAAGTAATTGTACTAATTCTTGTACTTGGTCTGATAGATCGCCTTGTAACACTCGACCCGCTTCTTTTTTCGGAGGCATATAAATTTCGATCGTCTCCGTTTTAGCTTCAACATCATCTTCATCGATATCTAAATCATCTAATTCAACTTCTTCTAACGGTTTCTTTTTCGCTTTCATAATCCCCGGTAATGAAGGATAACGTGGTTCATTCAAACCTTGTTGTGCAGTAACTAAAAGTGGTAATGAAGTTTCAATGACTTCAGAATCGCCTTCTACATCACGAACAATATGAACTTGAGTTCCGTTAATTTCTAATTTAGTAATAGTAGTTACATAGTTGATGTCTAGTAAGTCAGCAACACGTGGTCCAACTTGTCCAGATCCACCATCGATTGCAACGTTCCCAGCTAAAATCAAGTCTGCGTTTTTATCTTTAAGATAATCAGCTAAAATTTGAGCAGCTGTAAATTGATCCACTTCATCTAAATCATCTTCAGTATTAATAAGAACAGCTTTGTCAGCGCCCATTGCAAGTGCGGTACGAAGTTGCTTTTCAGCTTCTTCTCCACCCATTGTCAATACAGTCACTTCACCGCCGTGAGCTTCACGAACTCGGATTGCTTCTTCGATTGCATATTCATCGTAAGGATTARTGATGAATTCTGCGCCGTCTTCTTGGATCTTGCCACCTGAAACGACAATTTTTTCTTCTGTATCAAATGTACGTTTTACCAACACATAAATATTCATGTTGCAAACCTCCCAATACTAGTGATTATTTTCCTTTAAACAATGGTTCGCGTTTTTCAATAAAAGCAGAAATCCCTTCTTGCGCGTCTTCAGAAATGAAAACGGTTCCAAAAGATTGTGCTTCTGCTTTCACACCTTCATTATACGCATAAGACTTCGCGTATTGTAGCATTTCAATCGCAGCTTTCATTGCAACTGGGCTCTTTTTAGCTATTTTAGTAGCAAGTTCCATTGTTTTCGCAAGTAATTCTTCTTCTGCATATGCACGGTTTGCTAGTCCCCATTTAACGGCTTCTAATCCGCTAATTGGTTCGCTAGTTAACAGCATTTCTGCTGCTTTAGGCATACCCACTAAACGAGGTAGACGCTGAGTTCCAGCAAAACCAGGAATCAAGCCAAGCTGTAATTCAGGCAATCCTAGTTTAGCATTTTCAGATACGATACGCATGTGACAACTCATGGCAAGTTCAAGACCACCACCAAGAGCAGCACCATGAATCGAAGCGATGAAAGGTTTAGAGAATCTTTCTAGACGTTCAAAAATTTCTTGGCCGCTAGCAGCTAAAGCTGAAAATTCTACTCCAGTTTTAATTTGAGTAAATTCTTTAATGTCTGCACCTGCTGAGAAGAAACGACCCTCACCGTGCAATACTATAACACGAACACTATCATCATTCTCAACAGCATCCATTAATTCATTAACTTCGACAATAAGAGCGCGTGATAATGCATTTGCTGGTGGTCGATTAATCGTTACTTTCGCAACGTGATCTTCTACCGTCCAACTTAAAAATTCCATAGACGTCCATCCCTTCACTTATGCTTTCATACCACCGAGTAATAATTTATGAACTTTAGGAGCTAATTTCATTAAATCATACTTCTGTTCATTCATTACCCAAGTAGTAATCGTCTCATCAATTGTACCAAAAACCATGTGTCTCGCAAGACGAATATCCAATTCTTCACTAAATTCACCATTTTCAATACCTTCAATCAAGATATCATCTAGTAACATAAGATACTCTTTTAACACTTCATTAATTTTTAAACGAATTTCTTTATTAGATTGGCGTAATTCTAACTGAGTAACGATAGCTAAATGGTGATCTGTCGCTAGCACACGAAAATGATTTTCCACCATTTTCAATAGTTTGTCTGACGAATTTGTACCATCCTTAATAATCGTTTGTAGATTATCAACGAATAGCCCCATTTTTTCTTGGAAGACAGATATTAAAATATCTTCTTTGTTTTTAAAATACAAATAAATGGTTCCGTCAGCGACGCCTGCCTGTTTTGCGATTTTGGAAACTTGTGCTTGGTGATACCCATTTTCCGCAATCACGACTACGGCTGCATCGATTATTTGTTTAAACTTCGGTTTGTCTCGTTTCAAAGATATCACCACCCAAAAAATGAAATTGTGAATGAATGTTCATTCACAATTTCATCTTAGACTGAAGAACTATTGTTGTCAAGAGATGTTACGACGTAGCACTGGCTTCTTTA
>NZ_JBFUKT010000137.1:0-9236 GCF_056400705.1 Paenisporosarcina sp. P5_A11 | reverse complement strand
TAATACTCCTGTAGCAGGGTTAAACGTTTTAATTGTTTCGCCAGTACTACTTTTCACTTTTTCTCCATTAATAATTAAATGATAAAAATCACGTTTCATCGATTCTTGCCCTACTTCATTTTCACGAATTGTTGTCATAAGATTTTCTCCCCCTATTGTCCTGTATAAACAGGTTTTCTCTTTTCCATGAATGCATTGAGACCTTCACGGTGATCATTTGTTAGACCTGCAATTCTTTGTCCTTGAGCTTCTTGTTCAAGATAGTCTTCAAAAGTAAGGTTGCTTGCTGAATTGATTGAGCGTTTAATTAAGCCAATTGCTTTTGTTGGTAGCGCGGCAATTCGAGATGCAAATGCAGTCACACCTTCTGTCCATGTTTCTTCAGAAATCAGTTGATTTGCCAGACCCAGATCAACAGCAACAGCTGCTGGCACTTTTTCTCCTAAAATCGAAAGCTCCAAAGCTTTTGAATGTCCAACGAGTTGAGTTAAATAATAGAGATTTCCTGAATCAGGAATGAGTCCAACATGTATAAAAGCATTCAAAAAACTACCACGTTCTGAAACAACTCTGAAGTCACAAGCAAGCGCAAGACTGAATCCTGCTCCTGCAGCTACACCATTTACTGCTGCAATAATTGGTTTTTCACATTGCCTAATTTGTTTAATCATGGGACCGTAGTGGTCTCTTAACACTTGACCATGGTCCATATGTTCATCAACTTCAGATAAATCCTGGCCTGAACAAAATGCTCTACCTTCTCCGGTGATAACAATACAACGAACTTGATCGTCATAAGTAGCTGCTTTTATCGCTTCTTTCACTTCACGATTCATTTGTGCGGTAAAAGCATTTAATTTGTCAGGTCTGTTTAAATAGAGCCATGCAATGTTGTCTTTAACGTCGTATCTAATCGTCTCAAACATAGAACACTCTCCTTATTTGCCTTTATAATCCGGTTTTCTTTTTTCAATAAATGCGTTCATGCCCTCTTTTTGATCTTGTGTTGCAAATAACAAATAGAAGTTTTTCCGTTCATATTGCATGCCTTCATATAAAGAAGAATCTACTGCCTTATTTACTGAATCTTTTATGAGCCGCATTGATAGTGGTGGTTGTTTAGCTAATCTGCCTGCAAACTTCAGAGTTTCTTCCACTAATAGTTCTGGAGCGACAATTTTATTAATGATTCCATGTTCGAGAGCTACTTCAGTTGAAATACGCTCGCCAGTCCATAGCCATTCTAATGCTTTCGTACGACCAACAAGTTTCGTCAGACGCTGTGTCCCACCTGCACCTGGCATGACCCCAAGACCTACCTCGGGAAATGAAAATTCCGTATTACTTGCCGATATTAGCAAATCACAGCAAAGGGCAAGTTCGAATCCACCACCGAAAACAAACCCATGAACTGCACCAATGATTGGCTTTTTAATGAGYGCTAAACGATCCCATTCTGCAAATTGATTCAGTAATTCAAGGCTGATTGGATTAGCTTCAGTCATTTCGTCGATGTCTGCACCAGCTGAAAAGGCTCGACCTTTTCCTATCAAGACAATGACACGGACATTTTCGTCACGATCAAAAGCTTCCATAGCCACAACTATTTCGCTTATCATTTTCGTATTCAAAGAATTTAATTGACGGGGGCGATTAAGTTCTATTACCGCAGTACTTCCCATTAAAGTAGTTTCAATGAAATCAAAACTTTCCATTACGCATCTTCACCAATCATAAGTGTGACTAAGTTACCCGCAAATCCCATTAGGTCCTTGCCAGAAGCTTTCCCTTCAGGTGAACGAACGCCTTGTTGCAATGATTCCAAATCATCGTAAACCATCTCACACATAAGGTAGTATTTTCCTTCTCCCCCCATTGGTGATCCAGTCATTTTTGTTACTTTCATTTCTCTAAGTCCAGGAATTTTCGCTGTAAGCGGTCCGTGAACGTTGAAGTAATGATTATCAAATTCCTCTTTGTTTTCAGGATGTTTGTACAATGCGATTAATTTAGCCATTTAGTATTCTCCTCACTTCACATTAGGGTAGAAACAGGTTTCATTGCTTCAAATACATTTTTACAAGACTTACAATACAAAATGCTTCTGCATGCAGTCGGTCCAAAAATATTATCCATTGTTACATATGTAGATCCACAATATGCGCAATCTACATGCCATGAGCCATCTTCTTCAAAATGGCGTGGTGGTGGAGCAATTCCAAATGCTCGTAAACCGACATGTCCTTTTTCGGTTATCCGATCAGACGTCCAAGGTGGATGAAAAACGAATTCGACTAAAACTTCGCCCACTCCCGGCAGTTCATTCACAGCATTCATCGTATTTTTCTTGATGATTTCGAGTGCTGGACAGCCAAGAAAAGTCGGCAAGAGAACTACTTTTACGTTATTTCCTTCAGTAGTAACTTTCTCAACCATGCCAAGGTCAATAATGCTGACAGAGTCAATCTCTGGATCTTTTACATGTATAAGTACTTCAAATACTTGCTCTGYAGAAACTTTTCCAAATGTAGTCATTACCGTACCCCTTTCCGTCAGCTGATTACCAGATAGCGACTGGATCGAGCAAGTAAACTTCAGAAAGTGTGGTAAGTGCTTCACCCAAGTCTTTCGTGTGTTCACCCATTCTTCCATTTTTCGCAGGTGAGTCAGGGATCTTCGGTAATTCCAATTGAAGAGTAGTAAAAACTGGCTCTATACTTGCTGTCCAGTTTGCCTTCATTTCTTCCTCAGTACCTATGAGTTTAGTCATCTCAATCGCTAGTTTTTGATTGCCATATGAGAAGACATCACCAAAGTCATTCATCACGAGCTTAAGTGCTGCATTCATCTTATTTTTCGCGATATCTGTTGAGCTCATTAGCTGCTTAAACCATATTTCCCAGTGCAGTCTGTGATAATAAAGTTCGATTCTCACTTTTACAGCTGCTTCAGCGAGTGGCTTATATGAACTTCCACACAATGAATCGATCTTTACTTTTTTCGCCTGTGTATATAGATAACTTCTAACCACTGCATATGCCCAGTCATAATGAGGCGTTTCCATATAATAACCTTCGCCATTCACCCGCTCGGTCAATATACTGTTTCTTCTGTCGAATGCCTTGCGGGAGTGAGCAAGATCATTAGCATTTCCCGCTCCCAAATCTTCAAGAAGTGTGTAGAACATTGCCGCATGGCCCATGCTGTCTTGACTAATTGATGATGAAGCGATATCCGCTTCGATATGGGGAGCGAGTCCTAGCCATTCTGATCCCCGGTAGGCATACATAAAGTCATCATCTGCCAACTGGAATAACAAGCTCGTGATAGCTTCTCTATTTTCTAAGGTCAAATCATTTTGACTGACGCTCATTTTCTTCTCCTCCCCATGACAGAATTTCTTTTTCATCTAGCACTTCTTGTTCATACATACGCCACTTTTTCTTTAAATAGCCATACCCCTTGGTCGTGCGATAATCTTTGTTTTCAAGACGTCCGAGTGTCATTTTCTCTTCGTTACTCATTTTTCTAAGATGTTTTCTATTTACAATCCAAATGTCAGCAACCGGCTCACGGCGCATAAAGTTTTCCTGTGCCATAATAAATGCCATTTCTTCATTTGGAGCCAGTAAGCTGAATTGGTGCTGCAAGACTGAACTCGTGGTCCGTTTGCTAAAGACTTCATATTCTTGGTAAAATGTTTTCTCTTCCCCCATGTTATCTGACTCCTTTMTTTATCTGACTGAATGACTAAGTGCGTCCCTCACCCATGAATTATATTCATAAGATTGTCGGCGTAAGTTCAGACGTGCTTCTGAACGAGGTCCCTGATTTTTAATGATTTTCTTAAATTCATTCCAATCTGGTTGTTTATATGACCACATTTGATTTTCTTTATCGAAGTGCATTGTTGGATCTGGAATGGTCAAACCAAGTGATAAAATTCGCGGAATGTATTTGTCAAAAAAGAGCTGTCTAAATTCTTCATTTGTTTTCGTTCGGATTTTATATCTTATTGTTAAATCTTGTTTGGAAGAGCCCGTTGTTTCCTTGCTAGCTGGGCCAAAGAACATCAGGAGAGCTTCCCACCAACGATTTAATGACTCCTGGATCATAGCTTTTTGTTGATCTGTTCCTTCTGTTAACGCCATGATAATGGATTCTCCATGCTGAGCATGAAATACTTCTTCTGCACAAATGCGTTGAAGTGCTCTTGCGTATGGTCCGTATGAAGCTTTTAGCATATTCGTCTGTGTAATGATTGCAGCTCCATCAACAAGCCAGCCGATAATTCCAGCATCTGCCCAAGATTTTGTTTCCATGTGAAAGACATTGTGGAACTTTAAATCTCCATTAAATAAATCCTGCATTAAATCCCCACGGTTTTTGCCATATGGTTCTAGTAAATCTTCGGTTACTCGAAGTAGAAGTTGGCCATGCCCCATTTCGTCCTGCACTTTTGCCATAATGCCAAGCTTTCTATATAGAGATGGAGCTTTTGGTACCCATTCTTTCTCAGGTAATGCCCCCATTATTTCACTCATCCCATGCATTGAAATCAATTTAATCAAGGTCTGCCTATAATCTTCAGGCATCCAATCATCTGCTTCGATTTTTTCTCCAGCTTCAATACGTTGCATAAAGTTTGCTAACTGATTTTCATCAGAGATTGTGTTTAAACCCGTCATTCCATATCCCCCTTTATTTAAGGTATGCTTCCTCATCATTTCATATAACGATTTCATAACGTTAATATATATCACTGTTATATTTATTGCAAGGTAATTCAGATAATTCGATATATTTTATGCTTTTCTCCACAAGTTTTTATGAATAACACCCGGTCGGCGATTCATTAAAAGCATCTTCTAGATCATCATTTAAGTTCATGCTCTATTAGCTTCTATGAATATCTCAACGAATTTTATGCGATTTTCATGGCAGCAATTGTTTTGTTTCACCTCTCCGTTTAAAAATGGGCACCGTGATAGGGCGTTAACCAACTTCTTTGGCTACCGAATAATCTTGAGCATGACAGTTTTCTTTATGATGAAGGAGGCATTGATTATGTAACACTTGTTGAACTAGATGAAAATGAAGTACCGGAAGATGGAATCTCTTTTCCCACTTTTTTAGGATGCGGATAAGGTAAATAAGCAAACAGGATAAATAGCTGAAATGATTTCTTATAAATCACCTTATTTATTGCATAACAGAAATAAAGAAAAGAGCGAAATCCTTGTAATAAAAGGATTTCGCTCTTTTTCGTTCATATCAACACTTCTTGGTTTACGTTTGTATCTATTAACCACTCAGTTATTTCATTTAGATGTGCCACTGCATCTTTATAGCCTTGATTATATAACAGAGTAAGTTTTTCAGGGTTGCGTTCAATTCGTCCGATATTAAATGTCTGACTTGGGCGAATAACGATTGCTTTTTTCTCTTCTTCTAATTTTTCTATGAAATCTAATGTTTCATTATATAGCTGATACCTATGCTCTAAAGCATTTCCTAATCCTTTGAAATCTTTGTAGAAGGAAGAAGTTAATTTTGAAAATGAGGATTTTGATTTGCGATATCCTTTTTCTTTTGTTAAGACAATAATGGGCTTTTCAACTAGATCAGTAAGTGCCTTCCGAATAGGAATTGGATCACTTATACTTCCGTCCATTAATAGGTGTCCTTCATATTCAATTGCACGCGACATAAATGGTAATGAGCTAGAAGCACGAATAATGGTTAGAATATCTTTTGAAGATATCGATTTATTGAAATAAACGGGCTCCCCAGTCAAACAATCGGTCGTTCCAATAACAAATTCCTCCGTTGCTTGGTTAAAGCGATTAAAATCAAAAGGAACCAAAGTATTTGGGATTTCATTGAAAATAAGATTCATCCCAAATAGTTCTCTTTTCAGAAAAAGATTTTTAACGGAAATGTAATCTGGGTGTTTAATATATCCGATGGTTACTTGACGATTTCGACCTGGTTGTCTTGAAATATAAGATGCTGCGTTACACGCTCCCGCTGAAACTCCTATCACATAGTCTGGAAACAATCCATTTTCTAGAAAACATTCTAATACACCGGCTGTATAAACGCCACGCATCCCGCCACCTTCTAAAATCAAACCACTTTTCATTGCTTTATCCTTCTTTCCACATACTCATTTATACGATACTAAAGTTTCCTGCTTTATGATTTAGAGTTCGTTTTACGTAAAGGGCTCTTTCTTTTTGCATGCTTTTTCAAGCCATTAACACTCTTGTGACACCTAATGAGAATAGGCAAATCCACAGGAACAACGATTTCCTCCTAATAAAAGATGATAAGAAGCTGGAAACTCTTGATTTACACGCTGAACTTCTTCTGCGAATTCTTCACTATCTTTAGGTACTAGTGAAAGAACATTTGCTTTTTCTTGTGTATCAATATGTGCACCAGGCGGCACGAATCGATTCTTTGCAATACGTACACCGTTTGTCACGACTGCATTGTACGAAATAAAAGCACCTTCTTCGACAATCGCGTTATATACAATGGATTTAAATCCCACAAATACTTTATTACCGATATAACAAGGACCATGTACCAACGCACCATGTGCAATAGTAACTTCATTTCCAACAAAAATTGAATAGTTACTTCTTCCCACAGTAAATCTTTTATTTATTAAACCATGTAAAATAACTCCTTCTTGAAGATTTACATTAGAGCCTATATAAAAAGGCGTTCCCTCATCTGCACGTATACTTACATTGGAAGCAACATACACATTATCTCTAATGAACACATCACCAATTACACTAGAAAATGGGCTAATAAAAGCTGTGTAATCAATCGTTGGGTACCGTTCCACGGGATTAAAAGAAGTGATTGGGTTGGGACTAATAAATGGTTTGAAACAATTGAAGGAATCATTTTCCCTTGACAATTTGACACCTCTTCCTTTATAAAATTTCTATATATTTTATGTGAAAGAGAATAATTATAGTATGAGCAACTTTATGAGCACGTTCACATTAATATGAGGTACAAATGGACAGAAACAAGACTCCCCGTAAAAATAAAAGGGATGTGACAAAGTCACATCCCTTTCTTACTTATTCATTAGGCAAAGGTGCAGTATGTTTCTATCCAAATCGATGATTCGATTTTAAAGTGCTTTGTCGTCAATTGAGTTGAGCCATTGTTCAATTGGTCCAATTACGGATTCAACACAACCTTCTTCGAATGGAGAGATTAGATTTGCTTCTTTGACTAGACTAGTAAAGGACAAGCTCCCACCCAATTTACATAAGTGAACATAATCTGCCCATGCCTCTTCACGGTTTTCTTGTGTTCGTTTAAAGAACTGGAATGCGCATATTTGAGCCAATGTATAATCGATGTAATAAAATGGGCTTTGGTAAATATGTCCTTGACGTTGCCAGAATCCGCCTCTGTTTAAATAATCGTTCCCGTCATAGTCACGGTTTGGTAAATATTTTTCTTCTAGCTCTTTCCATGCCAGTTTGCGTTCTGCTGCAGTCGCTTCAGGGTTTTCATAAATAAAGTGTTGGAATTCATCTACTGCCACGCCGTATGGTAAAAATTCAAGCGAATTGCTCAAATGAGAGAATTTATATTTATCCGTGTCTTCTTTGAAAAAATTATCCATCCATGGCCATGTTAAAAACTCCATACTCATCGAATGTATTTCACATGCTTCAAATGTTGGCCAAATGTACTCTGGAATTTCATAATGACGACTTGAAAACACTTGGAACGCATGTCCTGCTTCATGTGTTAGCACATCGATGTCTCCTGAAGTACCGTTAAAGTTCGAAAAAATGTAAGGTGCTTTGTAATCATCGATATACGTACAATATCCCCCACTAGCTTTCCCTTTTTTAGCGACAAGATCCATTAAGTTGTTGTCGATCATGAAATCAAAGAATTCACTTGTTTCAACAGATAATTCATCATACATCTTTTTGCCACCTTCAATAATCCACTCAGGCGACCCTTTAGGTGTGGCATTTCCCGTTGTGTAATTGAATGATTCATCGTAGTATTTTAAGTCCTCTACACCAATTCGTTTTTGTTGACGTTCTTTTAATTTTGATGCAAGTGGAACGATGAATTCCTTCACTTGGTCACGGAATTTCTTGACCATCGTTGCATCATAATCCGTTCGAATCATTCGATAATAGCCTAGTTCTACAAAGTTTTTATATCCTAATGTGTGGGCAATTTCTGTACGGACCTTTACTAAATCATCAAAAATACGATCAAGTTGATCTTCGTTCTCAGCAAAGAAACTAAAGTAAGCTTCTTTTGCTTTCTTCCGCATGTTACGATCTGTCGATTCTGTAAAAGGCTGCATTTGGGCAAGTGTTCGTTCTTCTTCTTCAAATTCAATTTTTGCTGATGCTATCAATTGTTGATATTCAGATGTTAATTTATTTTCTTTTTGCAACATTGGGATAACGTCAGAAGAAAATGACTTAATTTGAGCTTCAGCAATGGCAAATAATTGATTTCCCCATTTTGCTTCTAATTCAGTTCGGAATGAAGAACCCACTAACGCTTTGTAATAGTTTGTAACTAAATCGTCCACTTTTGGACTTAGTTCGTCCAGATAGTCTCTTTCAGCTTTGTAGAATTCATCATTTGTATCAATCGAATTTCGAACATAAACGAGATTCATCATTGTTCCTAAATTGTTCCTAATGTCATTAATGGACTTCATTGCATCACTTTGCTCATCTACACTAGTAGCATTTGTAAAACGACTTAATGCTACTTTAAACTTGTTTTCAATTTCTTCAAATTCTGGTCTTTTATAAGTAAACTCTTCAAATTTTGTAACCAATTCTTATCCAACCCCTATTTTTTAATAATCGTCATACATGAATATCATAGTATTCATTTCTACTAACTATTCCTTAGTTTACTATTTTTTTCAAATGTTTCAACAAGATAAAATTTTTATATTAGGAATTTTTCGATAAGTTATGAATGAAAATGCATAAAATCACAGTAAGATGGGATTTATTTGCGAGAATACAAAAAACTCCCCCATTTAAAAAACATAAATGGGGGAGTTTGAAACAGTAACTCTAATAGTTTTAGCTCATTTGCATTGTCTTCTCATTAAACCAATTTCTCCACAAAATTAAGCAAAGTATTTTTCGAGTGGTTTCCAATAATTTTCATGCCATCCAGCTCCTAGATGCTCTCCTTGACCT
>NZ_JBFUKT010000136.1:0-9378 GCF_056400705.1 Paenisporosarcina sp. P5_A11 | reverse complement strand
CACCAAACGTTACGCAACAGACCGGCACTCATCCCAAGCATTCCCCACGCATACATTTGCCACGGAGTCCAGGGTCCTTGTCCCAAGAAGAAGTTGGAAACGACCGCTGCGACAGCCCCTACGATGAAGCCCGATTCCGCCCCGAAAACAAGGCCGGCCATCATGATGACGAATGATGTGGGCTGGACACTGGGCAGGCCCGCAAAAGGAACGCGGCTAACCGCCGCAATTGCCGCGAGCATCGCCAAAATGACGATTTCCCGCCCTGCTAATTCCCTGAATTCAAAACGCGAAAAGAAGGGGAGCATGGTACACGCGATAATCGCAAGGCTCAGCAGCAGATAGGCATTGTAATCGAAATAAGCGATGGAAACAATGAGCATGGCGAGCACAATAAAGGAAGCGGCCATCAAGTAAATGTGGGAGCGGGCCATGTTTCGATCGCCTCCTCTAACGTAAGTGCTTCATGTACATTGCTTGACCGTGTCGCCCGGTTGATTGCCGTGGTGTAGAAGTAATTCCCTTTGAATAATTGATCCGCTGTGCCGACAGCCGTTATTTCCCCATCAAACATGATAGCGCATCTTTGTGCATTCCGGGCAGCGAACTCGATGTCATGCGTCACCATCATGATGGTCAATCCTTCACGATGGTGCCTGTAGAGCACTTCGGAAAAGCGCTTTTTCGAGATGGGATCCAGCCCTTTTGTCGGTTCGTCGATGAACAGGATATCAGGAGATCCAATCAGCATGCAGGCAAGTGCCGCCCTTTGTATTTCTCCGCCTGAGCAATCATACGGATGGCGATCCCGCAGATGTGCGATATTGAATGCCTTCATCAATTCCTCCATTTTGGCAGTGCCGTTTTCCACATCGTGGCGCAAGACCGCTTCTTCCAATTCCTTCCCAATGGTATCATGGACGAAATAGGTCCGTGGATTTTGGGGCAGGTAGGCCATTCTTTCATACAGTTCCCTGCCCTTCAGCTTACTTACTTCCATTCCTTCATAGCATACTGTTCCCCGTTTCGGCTTGATGCTTCCAATGCACGCCTTCATAACAGTGGATTTTCCTGAACCGTTCCCTCCGACCAATACAAAGAATTCCCCTTTGAAAATATCCAGCGAAAGACTTTTCAAGATCATCGATCCTTTTTTCTCGTATTGGAAATATACATCCTTCATTTCCAGTATCCGCTGCCTCCCAATTCCCTTAGTGGCATCCGCATCCGCAACTTCAAGTGCAGCATATACTGGCAGTGTTCGGATCCACTCTTTGCTTTCCTTCACGTTCAATGGTATTCCATCAAGACTTGGCCGAACTTCTTTTTCCATATAAAGCCTGGATATTGAAGGGACGTAAGGGATGAAGCATTCATCTCCCCGCGCGTACAGTTCGGTGATGACTTCTTTGCTGTTCCCATCATAAACGATTTTCCCGTCCTCCATCATGAGTACCCGATCCGCAACCCCGAACAGTTCTTCCAACCGATGTTCGACGAGAATGACCGTCATTCCCATTTCCTTGTTCAGTCTTTCCAGAATGAGAATCAACTCTTTGGCCGCAATCGGATCAAGCTGGGAAGTCGGTTCATCCAGCAGCAGCACCTTGGGCTTCAATAACAGAACGGAAAGCAAATTCAGCATCTGCTTTTGGCCACCGGATAGTTCCGATGGCTTCAATCTCAGCAATCCTTCCACTCCAAAAAAATGGACCATCTCTGCAACTCTTTTGCGCATTTCGAAATTCGAGTAGCCCAGATTCTCCAAGCCGAACACAATTTCCTGCATCACTTCATCCATGACGATTTGATTGTCGGGATCTTGAAAAACAAGACCTATTTGTTCAATCAATAACCTCTCTTCCCAGTCCTCCAAACGCTTTCCTTCGTAATAGATTTCCCCTTTCCGCCTGCCTGCAGGTGCAAGCTCTTTTTTTAAAAGGCGCAGCAATGTCGTCTTGCCGCAGCCGCTCGGGCCGCATAGCACGACAAATTCCCCCTCCCTCACACTTAAATGGATATCCTTCAGTGCTTTCCATTCCATGTCGKGAAAGCCGAATGTCATTCCTTCTATACGGAAAATTTCCACTTCAATTGTTCTCTCCCTTCAACGAGCAACGGAAATGATACCATTAACATCATACAAAAAAGCAGGATCCAATCCAGGAAATAAAGGTGCAATGTCCCCAGAGCTGGATAGATAATGATTTTGCCGTACCCAAGCATCCCGCCTGTTGCACATAGCGCAAAAAGAGCCGTTAATGTCACGAGCCACCCCTTATCCCGTTTGTTCATTCTATATGGAATATAAGGGTTCCGCTTGCCCGTCCCGTATCCCCTCGCCTTCATTGAATCCGCCGTGTCCATCGATTCCTGCAAGGACCATGTCAACAAAATCTGTAGCATGGTCATCCCGTTTTTCGCTCGCTCCCATATGGTTCCTGTCGAGGCTGTTGTCCCTTTGATGCGCTGCACGTCGCTTATTTCATCCAGCCTTCTTTTCAAAAGGGGGACGAAGCGGATGGCCAGCATGGTCAAAAAGGCGGTCCTTGGCAAGAATGAAGAAAAAACGAACAGAAATTTATTGCCGTTCAAAATGAAGTTGAATGAAATGAACATCAGCAGAATCGTGACAATCGACAGCGCCATTACGACACCGTACATCGTGGCTTCCAGGGTAACCTGCTTCCCTCGAAAGTAGAAGAAAATGTGCGTACCTCTCGAATTCAACAATGGATTCAAGACAATAATGGCAACGCTCATCCCTACGAGTGATGGAATCCATTTCCTAAGCGCTTTGCCGCCGCCATGGGCAAGATTGGCCCCAAACAGCAACAAGCACGACACAAGCAGAAATGCTGGATGATTGAAATACATGGCGAGAAAGCCGACACATAAATAATAGAAGAAAACCACGAATGGGTGGCAGCTGCGAAAGCCACTTTCCATATTTGTACACCATCTTTCATTTAACGTTTCTCATGCAGAAAACCGGCCTCATTGCACTGGCCGGTTATCGCTTGGCTGAATTACCGACGAAAAGGTTTAAGTTCGGCTTTCAGGTCCTCCCCAAGACTGGTCGTATAGAGCCATTCGACACGATCATCCGCCATTAACGGGACCGTGCCTGCCCCACGATCCGGAAATACCCCATTTATCCGGTACATCCAGCCGCTCCCCTGTCCACGGTCAAATTCATAGACATTGGCGATGCCTTCCACGTAAGCACTGGCGCCTCTCCCGCCACGGTAATCCATTTGGATTTTATGTTTTTTTGCGATCTGGATCAATGCGTCCAGTACGGTATCCCCTTCCTTGAATTCCATCTTTACTGGAGTCAGAGGGACCTCACTTGACGAGATGACGATCGAGAAGACGATTGTGGATGCTTGCTCTTCAGGTTCCTTTTCTTTTTCAGCCGGGCTTTCCACAGGGGGTGCCGGTGGCTTGGAAGGGACCTGTACGGGTGGTGCCGTTTTTGGGGGATTGCCGGCAGTAGCTTTTGGAGGTTGCTTGCCACCTTCCCCTAAAGGCCCTGGCTTATGATTTTCCGTTTTTCCTTTTGTTGGTGGCTTGTTTTCAGCCTGCTCCTTTGCTTGAGCAGGCTGCTGTACTTCTTTTTCTGCGGACGCAACCGTTTTTTCCTGCTCGTTTTCCAGCCGTACCTTGGTTTCTACTGCTTTTTCTTGTTCTTCCTTTTGGGAATCCGTTAATGATTCTTCAGAGATGCCCTCGTTCTCTTCTACGGGTTCCTGTTCCGTCAGCTCTTCGCTTGTATCCGTTTCCTGGCTGCTCTGCGGTTTTTCCAGCCCTGTCGGTTTCTGCAGTGACGATCCGCATGCGCCCAGCAAAAGAACCAATACAAAAGCAGCGGCAAAATTTGCGAAAAACTTCACATGGTTCCTCAACGATAGTCCCCCTTTACTGACATTCTTTGAATTGAATGTCCTCCATATTGCAGACAATCCAGCACCTCAGTGGTGGAATGCTGGACCGTCCTTGAAATACCCTATTTAATGTGAACACTTGATAAAATGAACGCGAAACTGTTTATTTCTTGTTGTTCAGTGAACGGGAAAGGAACACGGCAAAATGCGCGCGGGAGACAGACCCTTTGGGATCGAAATTTCCGTTCCTATTCCCAAACGTGATGCCATTTTGATATAAAATTTCTACATCTTTCCGATGTGCGCCCGACACACTGTCCAGATCAGCCAATTTCACATTTTCATTTGTGGCTTTCAATCCAAAAGCTCGGACAAGCACGGAAGCCATTTGTTCACGAGTCAGTTTGTCACCAGCACCGAAAGTTTCCCCGGTCCCCTGCCCTCTGAAAATGCCTGCCGCTTTCGTAGCATGTGCGGCTTCATAGAATACGCTGGATTTGGCTACATCCTTGAATCCTGCCGGCGACTCCGGAGCTTTCAAATCCAGTGCTCTGGCAAATAAAATCGCCGCTTCCCCTCTGTTCAATTCTAGGTTTGGCTTGAACGTCCCATCCAAGAAGCCAGATATGACACCTTTTTCAGCAAGCTCCTGAATTTCTTTTTCACCAAAAGATCCTTTCTTGACATCTGGGAATGAAGGATACGGGTCCGAGGCCTTTACGTCTCCCATATCATACAGGCCAGTTTTGCCGGTTTTGAGACGGTCATAGGCAACCAAAGCCATCATCCCTTGCTGGGTGGCCATGTAGTTGCTTTCCGCGCCCTTCGTATGGGAAATTCCCCCATCCGTATTGACAAAGGTTTGAAGTGCTGAAAGCAAATCGCCTTTCTCTTTCTTGAAGCGATTGTCTTCCAAGTCAATCCCAAGACTTGACAGCGCAATGATTACTTGCGAAACGCTTTCGCTGTTGACTGATCCTGCCGACTGGAATCCACCTTCAGCCAGTTGTTGCTTGGACAGCCAATCCAATCCTTTATTCGTTGCATTCTTCGCTTCTTTCGTTTGCTGGTATTTCGCTAGAGCCTGCAGCGCCATGGCAGTCATGTCGATATCACTTGCAGCTCCATCCGCCAGCGGGAAGCCACCATCGCCGTTCTGTTCCGCAAGCAGCCAGTCCACCAGCTTTGCTTTCGTCCATACCGCATTCGCAGGAACTTCGTAATTTTTTGAGTCCAAGGCAAGCAATGCGAAAATGACACCGTTTGTCCCTTGCATCGTCATGCGTTCATTGTTGTAGATTTTTTCAATGAAGTCATATCCCGCGATATTTCTCGGATTTTTCCCGATCGAGGTAATGGCCAACGCCATCCGCTCATAGTCGGTGACTTTCCTGAAATCTCCTTTTTTCGCCTTTACATAGCTCTCGAACGCAGCGTAGTAAGAAGCTGGAATTTTTTGAGCAGCCCTCGCCAAACCAATTACATCCCAATCGATGAAATGATCATAATTAGTGAAATCACGGGTTTTTTCAATCCATTTTGCTGCATCGGCAATTGATTTTTGTATCTCGATCTGGTTGTTTCCATTGCCGTTTCCGGGACTGCTGCCCCCTCCGTTATCCGGGATATCTCCTTGTCCTAGATCATGCCCAAGATCCTTCGTATATTGCCACCGGAGAACATCTCCGTCTTTCAACACATAGTTCCCTGCACTGTATTCCGGGAAGGTTCCGTTGACCGAATACATCCACCCACTTTGCGAACCATGGTCAAACTCCCCAAGATTTTCTATCGCCTGAACGTAAAGCCCGGCCCCGGATCCAATATAATCAATGGAGACCCCTTTTTGATCGGCCACTCTTTTCAATAATGTGAACGCAGTATCACCATTTTGCAGCACCACTTCCATAGGCACAATGATATCTCCGAGACCGATCGTACGCTTCTCGACGGACAGTGTGACCGTTTTGTCCGATGGGATGGCACCGCTGTCGGGGTCTTCCTCAATGATGATCTTTTTTGCTTGGCGCAGGAGCCTTGGATAACTGCCGTCAATGTCTTTCGTGACCTTCAGCTCATACGTCCCGACCCTTGCTTTTTCACCAGGAATGCGGGCGACTCCGTTGCCATCCGTTCTGTATGTCTTCCCATCGAAGTGGATGGCCGCGTCATTGATCTTCGCTACTTCGTTCTCTTTTTCCAGTTCCCAGGAACTGTTGTACACATTGTATTCTGCCGTAACCGTCACTTCAATTTCATCGCCTTCAAGTAATTTTGGCGCGATTGAAATGGTTGGGCGGAGGGTTAATTCCTCCACTTCATCGGCTATATCGATATCTTGGTAAATGTCCCCGACGTTGCCGTAAAACCAGACGATTTCATCTCCATCTTCAATCGGGTACTCTCCGACAGACACACCCGGATAGTCATCATTCACTATATACTGCCAGCCATCCCAGGCCCCGAACGTCGCTTGTTCCTCTGGCCCTATTTTGGCAATATAGGAACTCGATCCTTCAAACGGGATGCTTGCTTCGGCAAGCGCCTGCTCCGTCGCATCGAAAGCATTGGCGGCTTCCATGAATGTCTCCACTTGGACATCTTCATTCATGAGTAGCGTATCGTTGATTCCTTCCACTCTTACCGAGACATTCGTTTGCTTGTCCAGTTCTTGCTCCTTGTAGTCTTTCAGCCGCACGAAAGTCGACTTTCCTGCAACGGCATCAGAGATGGCAAGCAATCCTTGCTCCGTTGCCATTTGCCAGGAGCCCAAAGTGTTCTCCTGCCATTTAAATCTCCCATCAGCCATTTGATAGCGGTCCACAAATCGTTCTATCAGGTTGACCGATCCAAGTTGTGTCGTTTCCATGGTCCATTTTTCCGAGAAGAGGTCCTCGCCTACCGCGGCCAAGCCATTGATGATAGGTGCGACGCTATTTGAGTTTTCCCCGAACATCTGCCCCATGACTTCGCCCGTGTCTTTGTTCCGGTTGTCAAGTATCCCTTGGACGGCTTTATCCACCGCCGCCTTTACATCCGACCGGTCCAAATGTGGGGCTAGGGCGATCAGTATCCACCCTGTCACATCGGAATCGCCAAAGTATCCTGTCGTGGGATTTTGCTTACTCAATATATATTGGATATGTTTATCCTGGTCATACTCCGCTTCCATCAGATCAAGCGCGACCATTGCCCAAGGCTCTCCCCAAATGGTAAAGAAAGATCCGTTTTCTTTCTGCTTCGCAACTAAATCATGCACAATGTCTCGCGTCCCGAATTTATATGGGTTTTTGCCCAAAACGATGGAACCGATAACAATTCCTGCATCTTCGTTCGAGGTAGCAGTCACCTTTTCCTTGCCGACGGTCCAATAGGACGCTGGATTCCATGGGGAAGCATTTTCTTTCCATGGAACATCGTTTTCCAAGTCCGTCCCTGCGCCCCATAAAGCGGACATCAGCCAATAATTGCTGTGTGAAGTCCCTTTGGAATAGTCCGGAGGGTTTTGTATGTAGTAGTTTTTCGTTCTCTCGATTGCTTGTTCCACTTTTGATCTTATCTCGTCACTTCGGTCGGTTTGTGCCGACTGCGCTTGTGCATTAATTTGCCCTTCGGCAAGCTGGCCGCTCGTCTCCTGAGGTAGCGAAGCATTTCCGCCTTCCCATATGGCTCCTGCCTGGATCGGTGAAATCAAGGACCCGAGCATGAGCAATGCCAATAATGCAGGAAGAAGGCGTCGCAATTTCTGTGTGTAGTTAGTCAAGTGATGATTCTCCATTTCTCATAGAATTTTTGATTAACGTGTTGTTGCGGTTCCGTGAAATCCTCCCCTTTTCGAAATCAAACAAAAAAAGCGCTTACCCCCGGGAAGACAGGTAAGAGCCTTTGTATTCTCACAAATTCAAAAAGAAATTCAATGATCCACAATGCAACCTTTTCCCGGAAGGTATTCTACATCTATATTTAGGCAAGTCTCCTGACTTATGAGGTTGGAACGTTTCTTCCGCCTTCCCAGTTTTTCAACTAGTGGCTCATGGAAGTCACTCCCTCAATTACAGTGGCCGGACCGTCCAGGATTTTAACCTGGTTCCTTTTTAATCTTTACACGCAAGCAAAGAACCTAAATATATAACTATTCAATTATTAAATCGCTTTCATTATAGTTTAATGGAAATAGAATTGCAATAATAGAATTGGTAAAGTTTGCCTACAAAAAATGGGTGATTAGTGGGGGCTATCGTCCCTATGATTAAAAAGTCTCCAGAACTCACCATCGTCTTCTGAAGTGTCTGGGAATGATTCCAATATATAACTTTTCGATAAAAAGACCTGGAAACCGTCCAAAACTAACATAATAATCATCCGGTGCTTGAAATAATTCAGCGAATAGAGTTGCGGAAATAATTGCTTGTGGAGTCCCGTCTACCATTACAATTACACGACCTTCAAAAAGGGCTGAGGCTGCTGTATCAGGACGTTCCGAAGATAATGTTAAGGGGAAAATCGACTTCGGCTTACCTTCCACGATTTCTTCAACAATTCTTGCTTTCAAAATATATTTAACATCCAATTTCTCAATTCTTCGTATTGTTCACAACATATTTTTCTTTATTTTCAATTCGTCTCTATATTTATTTACACATTTTTTACATATACAATTCTTCCTTATACTCTCTGTAGGAACTAACTCAAAGATTCCATTAGGAAAAACGCCTTCTGTATCACACCAGCAGTTACCATGTTCTACTCTTCCTGTCATACATTTGTTTTCCTCTCCACATATAGGACAATATTTATTAGCCAATTATTACCCCTCCTTAATCTTTCACAATATGAATCAAATTCGACATAAAAGAGAGATGAATCCTCACCTTTTTGTTCAACTAACCTAAACACTGATGTATCAACGGTTTGCACTACTTTGTGATAAACCCTGTACCATAGTACAGGGTAAAGGATGTTTTGAAATATTTTATTGAACTAAACTGCCCTGTTAGTTGAAGAAGAAATTATTATTTATAGAAGAGCATATTCTGTGGCTTACGCAGCAAGGCTCTTATTAATTTTCTTTCTTGCCTCTGACAATAAAACCAGCAATAAAAAAACAGCCAATTCCTATAACTATTTTAATTATTAGACCTACATTTCCCATATCATCAATGGTTAATGAAAATAAAAAAGCTCCAAGCAAAATAAATAGAATAGCAAAAAACCATCTCAAATTATTTAACCCTCCTTAGTTTTCTTTTTATTAAGGATATGGATAGTTTGTTCAAATCTTGCTAAATGACAATTCCCCCGGTGTATGCTCCATACAAAGTAGGTTGACATAACACCTCGATGAGGAAGTAGTCGACTTCATTACTCCATAAGAAAAGCTACCCTTTAAAGGCACCTGGTTATTAAACTAAAGCATCCGTTAGTTCAATAAGTCCTACAATTTAATCCCCTTATTTTTGGACTGGATTATATAGTTGCTATTGTATTCCCA
>NZ_JBFUKT010000135.1:0-9435 GCF_056400705.1 Paenisporosarcina sp. P5_A11 | reverse complement strand
ATGTGATATCAGAAAGAAACGGAGACCCACTGCAAATCTTTCCGCTTTTCTTAATAATTTTTGGCGTTTGAATCCGTCAAAGGCTCAATATTCACCTCTATTTATAAAAAAACGTTCTTGGAAGAACGAATACATTCCCATACATAATTCCATTGTTAGCTGTTTAAGTTTAAAATATACGATTCACGATTAAGAAGAAGCAGCAGAGGAACAATTCGAAATTTCTTCACATTCGTAAGGTGGATGCCAATAAGTTTGTGGAATGAAAGAGTGATTTAAACTCCAACGACAAAGAAAATGGCATAGAAAAAACGGCCATCTCTAAAATGAGATGGCCGTTTTTTCTTATTTTATTTTTCTCTTCTTATTTTTGAATGAATTGTTGTGTCCAGTAATTACCTTTTGCATCGTATCCAATACCAATATGAGTGTAGTTTCCATTCATGATATTAGCGCGATGTCCTGGTGATTCCATCCATCCTTTAACGACTTCTGCCGCCGTTTTTTGACCCATTGCGATGTTTTCAGCTGCGGCTTTGTATTGWATGCCTTTAGCYTTCATTTGATCGAACGGTGAACCTAGTGTTGGACTAGTATGAGAGAAATAGTTGTTCTTGCTCATATCTGCTGATTTTTCACGAGCAGAATTCATTAACAACGCATCAGTAGCAAGTGGTTTTAAACCACTTTTTGCACGTTCTTGATTCGTCAAAGTTAGAACTTGTTGTTCTATGTTTGAAATCGACCCTGGTTGTTGAGTTTCAGGTTTTGCTGCAGCTGGTTTTTCTACAGCTTGTGGTGTAGATGTAGCTGGTTTTTGTGCAACTGGTTTTGCTGGTGCAGGCTTAGAAACTTCTGCTGGCTTCTGAGCAACTTGTTTGATTCCTGCTTGTGATAAACCTGCAGTTTCAAGTTGTGCATAAAGTTTTTCTAGCATTTGATTTTCTAAGGCCGAGTAATCCACCTGGTTTGCTTGAGTACGTGTAGAAAAATCTGAAACATTATTAGTCTCGCACGTGGGTTTATATGATGAAAATGATGCTTCTGCTGTTGTTGCTTGACTTAATGAGAACACCATCGCTCCCATTGTTAAACTTAGTAACACTTTTTTCATTTTTTTATTCCCTCCTCTGCCACTTAGTCTATCTTTAAAATCTAGCAAAAAATTAGCCATTCGTTTCCAAGGCATCCAATGGAAATAAAAATCTCCATTTTTAAGGGTTAAAGACCTTAAGAAGTGTGTTATTTTAGAGAAATTCCCATCTATTTCAATTTATTTGGTGTTGACGTTCTTAAAATAGATGACATTCCCACATGTGAAACGTAGTCACTGTGATTCTATGATCCTGCCAAAGCCAAGTTACTAATGAAGAATAACAGGCTGTATTCCTACGCGTTTATGTTGAAATTAGTGAACGAATTGAACGAAACATTTTGTTAGAACAGGCGAATAATTAAAAGAAAAAAGCCGGGAGATTTCTTCCGGCTTTATAAATAACTAAAGATTTTTTGGGGGCAACTAAAATATATCTTTAGACAGAAAACGAGCCTTAGAAGAGATTCTAAGAGCTCGTTTTTTTGAGTATAGTTGCGTTTTAATAAAATTCTATCATTCACAAAGTGGGTACCAGTTTTAGCAATGGGTCCAATGATAAAAGAAATATATCAGAACCCAAGATGGGGTTTCCGTTAGACTAAATTTCTTTTTATTGGAGGAGGGCACTTATCCAGTATTGAAGAAGCTTTATGATGATAAAAAACGCCAATGCATTATTCGGWGTGTGAATTTATCCTGTGATTAGTTTGATTCCAGTTAGGGCTAGTCCAATTAAGCAACCGCATAATGCCCCATTCACACGGATCCATGTGATGTCATTTCCTAACTTGTTTTCAAGCAAGACTGTAATTTCATCGTTTGTCATTTTATCCAAATTATCTTTCACTAATTGCCCGATTTTTTGGTGATTTTGCTCGATAATATCAAGAATTTGCCCCTTTATCCACACGTCTAATTTCAATAAGGTCGTCGATTGTCCTTTCAATTTGGCAATTCCTTTTTTGATAATTGGCGAGAGTATGTCCTCTATGAAATTTTCTTGCTGAATGTATGTTAACAAAAGGTTTTGGATACGTTTATTTAGCGTTTCAAATAATGGTTTCATGTCATATTCATTCACTGAACTCTGTTTAATAGTTTCGATTTGTTGAATAACGGACTCGTTGTTTTTAACTTGTTCCATTTCAGTTCGGATATATCCAATGATTTTTTTTCGGTTTTCACTGGTTTCGCTATTTAAGTCTTCTAGAAAGTCCGTAATTGTAACATCGATGATTTCTGTCATTTTCCCACTAGCCATATTCATTAAAGATTTTAAGGCGAACCCGAAAATTTTGTTCTCTGAATTTTTTTCAATTGCGTTTGTGATCATTTTAGTAATTACATCTCTTGTCTTTTGGTCAGACAATTTGCTATCTACCACTTTAAGGGCCATTGTATATAATCTTTCATCCATTTGATTTTCTAGTGCTTTATCAATGGCTTTTTGGATCACGTATTCTGTTTTGATGCTATTCATAAGGTCTTTAGCCCACAATTCCAATTGAGGCTTTAATGGGTTTATATCCATATTACTAGCTAGATATATAGTGGCTTTTTGAAGTTGCTTTTTCATTTCATTACTTTGAAGTTCCGTCTCTACTTTGTCTAATAGCAATTGGGCAATTTGGACGTGTTTAATTTTATTAACAATACTTTCTTTCGTGAGCCATTCATTTTCTAATACATGTAAAATTGTTCCAATGATTCGTTCGCGGTTTTTAGGTAAGAGTGCTGTGTGCGGGATCGGGATATTGAGTGGATGTCGAAATAACGCTGTTACTGCAAACCAATCGGCCAAGCCTCCTATAAGACCTGCTTCAAAGCCTCCTTGCAACAACTTGCCACCCATGGAATCGTTAATCGGAAGGGTAGCCAAGAATCCCGCACCCATTATGCCGAGAGACCAATTTGCTATTTTTTTAGAATTTGCTTTTCTTTCTATTGTAGTCAATTGATGTCTCTCCTCCTCCAAAAAATTCTTTATATCCATTATAGGTTATCTCATCCTGTACTAAAAGAATGGTGGGAATAACAAATGACCGTATCTGGATTTGTCCAAGTAAAAGAGAAATTGTATGAACTGGAGAATACCTTGCATGCTCATCAATTTATAAGAATCTCGAAATTCGTCATTTCCAACATTTATGAAATGAGCAAATTTGAAGCATCTTTCAATGGCACGCTGTGTGTTCACTTTCGGGTGCAAAAGAATACTTATCGTCATAAGTAAGTGCAATCAAAGAATTACTGAAAATGAAAAGGAGGGTTAACTTGAAAGCATTTTTAAAGAAGTGTGTTCGGAATTGGAATAGGGGCCATTCTTTCGGTGTTTATCAATGTGAGCATCGTCGTTTTTGGTAATGAAAGCACGTTGGATGGTGATTTGTATGTAAAAAATGCATGGGGTTCCTTGCTTTGTGGCTGGTTTTTCGCAGTAGCAGCCATGATATTAGAAATGAAAAGATTGGCTCTTTGACTGCAAACACTGATTCACTTTATCTTCATTACGGTTCTCTATTTCATCTTTGCCAACTGGATTGGCTGGATTCCATACCATGAAGGAGTCTTCCTTACTATGATTACGCCTTCGCGAATGTCTATTTAATTATGTGGTGGTTTAATTATCTTTGCGAGTGTTCACGGAACTTGGATTAGGCCTCTTTTTTGTTGAACTAAGTGGCAGTTTACCCAAAAAGGTTACGTTATAATAGCTATATTAATTAAAGTAGGAAGTGACCTAAATGATTTAATCAATAGCATTAATTATACTGGCGGGTCTTGCTGAAATAGGTGGCGGCTATCTTATCTGGTTATGGTTAAGAGAAGGTAAACGATACATAATTTTACGTAGGTGCTTATTGCCGCGTTTATTAATTTTATCTTTAGCTATAAATTTCCCGGATTGGTACCGCAAATATCAATAGGCATTCAGTTGTCTGTTGTTGTCAAACCTCCGAATGTCTCCAATTTCTGCTATCATTCTGACAGCTGTGTTTACCACAATAGCTGGGATACTACGTAATATGCCATACTCTTCAAGCCTTTCGGCCAATGACTCCATCTTGCCGATACATTGTTCTTTCTGAAGGAGAAGCTCCTGATTGTGAGGTGTGTAGAGATTGCAGACAAAACGTATTGGGAAATTAGGACGAATCTTATTGCGGAAAGATATTTTAGATCGATTTCAATTAAAGGATGGCGATATGATTGATATTTCCTATAATGATACACAAATAATCATTGAGCCACATCGTCAATCCTATGTGTGTGCGATTACAGGTAAGATTTCAACTGAGGCAGTTAAAATTGGTGAGGCATGGATCAGTAAAGAAGGAATCAAGAAGTTAATTCAATATATGGATCAGTAAAAGCCTGAAATCGAATCAGGCTTTTTTTTATTGAAACATTTAGTTTTAAGATTTTTTTTATATTTTGTACGCACGTGCCGATGGGGGGCATTCTTCAGACTAGGAATACGAAGAAGAGGTTTGCAACATAATGAGTCACCAAATTATAGGAAATACTGTAACTTTAAATGGACAATGTTCGTCGATATCAGTCTCTTCATATTGTGTAAAGGGGTGGGACTATGACTAAAATAGCGTTTTTGCTTTTTATGTATATGGATGTATGTATAGCTATTGGGTTTTATATGTATTTAAGAAAAATTAAGAAACTTATCGATTTTCAATTAGGGATGAATATCAGCGTTGTAATGGGAGGGATGACAGCTTTACTATCCGGTGTATTACTTATACTACAATATCCCTTTCATTTCACTTGGATAACTGTTATTTCCACATTGGTAGGATTAACGGCTGGAGCATTGTTTGGACTGTTATTCGATTACCAAACGTTTGTGACAGGTTTAACGAATGGAGTCGTCATTGGGTTGATGTCACCGATGATCGGAACAGTTATAGAAATGGAATCCGTGTTTGTGTGGTTCATTCACGGCTTTTTTGTTTTAAGTTTACTCACTATTTTTATTTCAATTAAAAGGGTCGTGATGTAAACCTTGCTACTCATCATATTGCTATTTATTTGGAATCTAACTGAATCAGGTTATGTTTACAGGATTTTTAAAAAGAAACATTTATTATTTGACGATCGATTTACCAAGACGATGTGTATGGCCATAACTATGATATCTTCATTTGCCTTGGCACTTTACCTGGAACTATTGCTTCCTGCCAATCAAAAAAATTTTTATCTCCTTCCTATCTTAGGCGGATTGTTTATTGGTTGGAAATTCGGTGCAATAATAAAAGCCCCGGCTACTTTAAACGGTATTTATAATGGCACATTGGGAGGAATTATGGGAATGATGCTCGGTGTTGTACTACAAAATCCAGCTCTGTGCGATATCCCAATTGAGTCGGAAGCAATGATTGTAAAAAATATGTATAGTCTTGCTATTTTCACTGCTTGTCTTCATGCACTCATCAGTCACTTCATTCGTTATTCAATCAAGGTGTAAAATGCTCTCTTTTCGTGAAGAGCATAAAGGGGGATCCTAATGAAAGTATTTGTCATTGTAATGTTATTGGTTGTCGGATTTATGGCTTTTAACTTTTTATGGCCGAAGTCAATCGATTTGCCTCAAATTGGCACTGTAAAGGAATGGGCACTGACTGAAGTGAGTGGAGAAGGCGCGTCCATTAACAAAAAACCAAAACTAGTAACTTTCTTCTATACAAACTGTCCAGATATTTGTCCGACTACCATGTTGGACTTGAAAGATTTGCACCAATTAATGAAGGACAAAGGAATATCTGATGATCAGTATCTTATTGTAGCTGTGACATTAGATCCGACCAACGATACGAGAGAGAGAATTATACAGTACAAAGATACTTTTGACATTTCGAGCCCCAACTGGTTATTTTTAAGAGGCACGGAAGAAGAAACCAAGAAATTTACTCAATACTTCAATTTTGCCTATAAAAAAAATCAAGATGGATTTCTTACCCATTCCACATCCATGTTTGTGGTGGATTCAACTGATCAAATAAGAGCCCATCACGATATGGCGATGGGTAAAAAAAGGGTGAATATCGAAAAAGTAGCTGATCACTTGATCCAGTTGATAGAGGATTCGGAATAAATTTTATTCCTGAATCACGGTAAGGAAGTGAATTGTAATTTTGTATTTAATCAATTTCAATTAAAAGTTGGCGATATGATTGATATTTCCTTTAATGATACACAAATAATCATTGAGCCACATCGTCAAACTTATGTGTGTGCGATTACAGGTAAGATTTCGACTGAGGTAGTTAAAATTGGTGAGGCATGGATAAAGAGGGGATTAAGAAGTTAATTCAATATATTGATCAGTGAAGGCCTGGTGTGACTTCAGGCTTTTTTTATGTAGTCTTTGAGCAGTCGTGTGCGTTAAAGTTAGAGGCTGTTTGAAAGAGGCTAAGAACGATAATAAAAAACCACTACCTGTTTTGGTAGTGGTAGTTGGTACGTATTACATCCTCTATTTATATACTTTGATAGGTCTCACCGATAATTGATAGTTTCAATATAGAAATAACCATAAAATGTTGCAAGGTTCTTCAAATTTGATTAGTGATGATGGCTATGTCCTTCTTCAGGCGATTCTTCTTGTTTCCTATCAGTACTCATTACTTCACCAACGACAATTTGACGAGTGGGTTGAATTGTTTGAGAGCCTGTTTCCATCTTCGCCCGTAAATTGTATATTCCCTCTTCATCAAATGACGTTTGGATGTTCACAATCCCTTTATCATCTTGTTCAAACGGAACTTCTATAGTTTCCGTCTGCCCTTGTTTTTGCAAAACAAACGAGATTGGTTTAAGTTCTTCCTGATCGGAACTGTGAAGTGAAATCATTATATCTACTTGTGTATTTATATCAATTGATTCAGGCACAGTCCAGTCAATCTCCGGTGGTTGTGACATTGTATCAGTGGCATACGTACATCCTGATAACAAAAGGGCTGAACCTAATCCTAATATTACTTGAATTGTCATTTTCATCAGTGTTCCTCCTATGCCTGTAGCCAGTCTTTTAGTTTCGGGATGTAGGGAAGGATAAATTTATCAAAGATAAATACAACAATTAAGCTAATCCCAACAAGTGGCATTAGAATACCCATGACAATCATCAATCCCCATACAACACGTGTTACTTTGCGATTGTCAACTTTAGATGGTGCGCCAGACTTGGCAGCAGGCTTACGATTTCTCCACATGATGAATGAACTTATCACAATTAATATGATGCCTAGACACACAAGTGTTCCAATAATTTGATTCACTACACCAAATAATCTACCTTCATGGAACGAAATCCCTGCAGTCATAGCTTTAGCCATGATGCCGTAGTCTGCAAATCTTGCATCACTTAAAATAAAACCTGTATATGGATCAACATGGAGTGTCGCTTCATCTAATACTTGTCCGTTTGAAGATGTGATTGTGAACACACCTGTTTCTTCTGCCGGAAGTGAAATAGTATATGGCTTAGCAATTTCTTCTTTCACAGCAATATCATTTATCTCATCAATCGAAAGTGCAACAAACCCATTCATATCCGTTGTTGGAACTTCCAAGTTTTGAGTTGCCCATGGTACATCTGTAGCAATTTCATCTGTTTTGATTGATGATGGAGGTTTTTCACCATAGGATGTACTAAAAGGAGCATTTCCTGTGTTTGTTGATGTAGCTACTCGGTTCATGATGTCCCCTGAAACAGTCGACCAAGCAAGTCCCGAAAATAAAATGATCAAGATAGCACCGRATAGCCAAAAAGCAGTGACTCCATGCATATCACGCCATAATAGTCTTCCTTTTTGGCGGAAACGTGGTAATACAGTTCCCCATATTGAAGGTTTTCCACGAGGCCACCATACATATAGTCCAGTAATCATTAAGATGATCGCCCACCCTGCAGCTAATTCAACTAGTAAATTAGCAACGGATCCACCAACCAATAACTCACTATGTATCTWAACAATTTGATTCATAATCAAATCATCATCTTTCATTTCCMCAACAATTTTCGCATCATACGGATTGACATACACCGTTTTTGCTACATCTTCATCCATCACTCGAATTTCAGTCGTTCGATTTCCTTCTTCAAACTGTCGAATGGACGTAACGACAGCTCCATCCATTTCAGATGTCACTTCTTCCACTAATGCACTTGGCGCTAAGCGTTTTGCCGTTTGTGAAGGGATTTCATATAAGTCTTGATACATCGCTGCTTCAATTTGAGGTTTAAATAAATAGATTCCTCCACTAATTGCTAAACTGATAAAGATAGGGGTGAATAAAATCCCCGCATAAAAATGCCATCTCCAAACCGCTTTGTACCAGTCACCTTTTGTCGTTCGTTTCTGTTGGCTCATGAAATTCACTCTCCATCATCTGTATGTTTCGTTTAGTGCGAGTCGTGACAACCATGCCCATTCATTGCTTTCTCAATGGCAATCAATGCTTTTTCAAATGTAGTGAGTTGTCCGCCAAATCCTTGTTGAAACTGCTTTGCTTGTTTGTGTGAATCAAAGACCAATACTTCTGGTTGACAACAATTCATATGAGCGTTTGTCTCCATTAAGAAATAGGCTCTCTTAGCACTAATCGTTGTGTCTTTTAAAAAATCGCGACATATAATTTGAGAGATTCTTGATTCAATTTCGTTATAACGCAATAATCCACAATGCATACAACATGTTTGTTCGACCTGATGGTTTGTCAAAATAAGCTGAACTGCTAAACGACTTTGTACAGGTTTGGCGCAATAAGAACAGCCTTTTGGATTACCTTTTGCTAAGTCAATTAAAGTTACCCCATTTGATGTTTTGAGAACTTTTTGTTCCTTAACCAATGAGGAAACATCACGGTAAACCGTCATTTCTGACACTTCTAGTCGTTCACTAATTTCTGCTATTCGAAGTGTTTCTTCTTCTTGAAGCCATGTTAAAATTTGTTGCTTTCGTTCAATTGGCAACATTTTTTATCACCATCCTTGTAAGATAAAGTACATATTTTTTGAAAAGTTCACTTATTATTAGAATATCAGAAGAAAAGTTTTTTTTATGAACAACGTGTGAATTTTTGATGATTTTTGTTTCAAATAAACAAAAATCATCAAAAAAAGAATTGGATTGAACCATCCCATTCCATTTTGCGCAATTACTATTCCTTGAGTGAAAATTAAGATCAGATTAATAAAAAGCCTGAAATGACTGGCAGACAGCATATATATCTACGATTTTTTCTGCATTCTAAAACTTCATCTCTAAAAGCGAGATGGCCGTTAATTTATGTTTATTATTTGAAGGACTGTTCTATAC
>NZ_JBFUKT010000134.1:0-9464 GCF_056400705.1 Paenisporosarcina sp. P5_A11 | reverse complement strand
GGCCATCATCGTTTTACTAATTAAGTTGATTGTAGATTGGTTCTTAAAAACTGAAGTGGGCCTTGCCATAAGAGCCACTGGTGATAATAAAAAAATGATTCGTAKTTTTTCGGCAAACACAGATACTCTCATTATTGTAGGTCTTGGATTTTCTAATGCCTTGGTTGCTTTTGCGGGGGCACTTATTGCTCAATATTCGAAGTTTGCAGACATTGGTATGGGAATCGGAATGATTATCATCGGACTGGCTTCGGTTATTATCGGTGAAGCAATATTTGGTACTAAAACGATTGTTCGAACCACGTTTGCTGTAATTTCGGGAGCCATTATTTATCGAATAGTACTAGGACTAGCACTTCGAGTGGACTTTCTTGATACAGGAGACATGAAATTAATTACTGCGGTTATTGTAATAGTTGCGTTGATTTTACCTCAATATTTTGAGAAGAAACGAGAAAAGAGTAGAAAAGCAAAAAGGCATGCTGAACGCTTAGTAGAGTATCAACATTCGCTAACGAAGGGAGGAGCTGCAGTTGCTAAAACTTACCCAGATTAATAAATTATTTAACGAAGCCACACCAGATGAGAAAATTGCGTTAGATCAAATTAATCTTAAGTTAAATCCCGGTGATTTCATGACGGTGATTGGAAGCAACGGTGCTGGAAAATCAACGATGTTGAATATGATTTCTGGTGCACTAACTCCTGATTTCGGTGTAATTGAAATTGCGAATAAAGACGTTACTAAATTACCAGAATATAAGCGTTCTCAAATGATTGGAAGGGTGTTTCAAGATCCAATGGCTGGAACGGCTCCTACTATGACGATCGAAGAAAACCTTGCAATGGCCTATTCTCGAAACAAGAAACGTCTATTGCGAAAAGGTGTGGACAAGAAACGTCGGGAATTATTCCGTGAATCTCTTGAATCACTTCATTTAAATCTTGAAAACCGATTGAATGCAAAAGTAGGGATGCTTTCAGGAGGAGAAAGACAAGCACTTTCTCTGTTGATGGCTACCTTTACGCAACCAGATATTTTGTTACTCGATGAACATACTGCCGCACTAGACCCATCGCGTGCAGAATTGATTACCAATTTAACTAAAGAACTTGTTGAACAAAATCAGCTTACAACGTTGATGATCACACATAACATGCAGCAAGCTTTGGACTTAGGGAACAGGCTTATTATGATGGATAAAGGACAAATCATTTTAGAAATAGAAGCGGAAGAGAAAAAGAAATTAACCATCCCAAAATTAATGGATGAGTTTCAACGTATCCGTGGCGAAAAACTAAATAGTGATAAAGCATTATTGTCTGTGTAATGTTGAAATGAATTTATTAAATGATGATATATTTTCTTTAAAGCAACATTTGTTGTAACACTGAGTTGTTGATTCTTACTTATAAGGGCGACTCTTCTATTAGTATGTAGTTTGAAAACTCCATTCTACAAGAAGGGCGCCCTTTTAATGTGAGGTTTTTGCAGGAAAACTATGGTTATTTGTACTATGGAAAATAATAGTCTAGTAGCTAAAGGAGTGAAATATGTGAGTCATGCAAGATTGAAAGTGTTAGGTGTACCTGAGTTAGTATCAGTCGATGTAGGTTCAGGAACGAAAACTGTTGTTATAGATGGCAACGAGGTCAACATGAATGATATACAGTTCGACACGCCGATTACGGGAACAGTTTTCGGTACACTAATGAATTTTAAAGGGGTACTTGAAGGACTAGCCGAAGCGGTTCATAACAAACCATATCTATCACCGCCAATTGCTCCAGTTCTTTACATTAAACCGGCAAATACTTTTAACCGATATGGTGAAGGTATCCCAATGCCAGAAGGAATATCACAGCTTGAAATGGGTGCTGCACTGGGCATTGTAATTGGTAAGAAAGCGGTAGCTGTGAATGAACAAACAGCTCTGGATTATGTAGCAGGATTTACGATTGTTAACGATGTGAGCATTCCTCACGAGAGCATCTACCGACCCGCCGTTCAACAAAAAGCGCGCGATGGATTCTGTCCAATTGGACCATGGATTGTCGATCGCCAGGCTGTAAGTAACCCGGATGATTTACCTATCCGAGTCTACATTAATGATGAACTCCGGCAGGAAAATTCAACAAAGAACTTGATTCGTCCAGTTGCTCGCTTACTTGCAGATGTAACAGAATTCATGACATTAAATCCTGCGGATGTGTTACTCGTTGGGGTTCCTGAAGAGGCACCGCAAGCTAAACTGGGAGATAAGGTTCGAGTAGAAATAGCAGGTATCGGTATCTTGGAAAATGTAATTGTTGACGAAAAAACATTCATGCGGAGGGGGACAAAATGAGAACTGCGCGTATATCATATGGCGGCGCTATCCATGAAGCGTTTGAATGGGAAGGTCGACTTAAATTAGATGATGGTCGCATAGTTGAAGAGAAAGATGTTGTATGGCTTACTCCAATTGTACCGCGTACGGTGTTTGCATTAGGGTTGAACTACGCGGATCATGCAGCAGAACTTGCATTTGATGCACCATCAGAACCACTGGTCTTTTTAAAAGGACCAAATACCTTTATTGGACATCAAGGCACTACTCGTCGTCCAGCTGATGTCTCTTATATGCACTATGAGTGTGAACTGGCAGTCATCATCGGCAAAACTGCTCGCAATGTAAAAAAAGAAAACGCTTACAACTATATAAAAGGTTATAGCGTGGCGAACGACTATGCCATCAGAGATTATTTGGAGAACTATTATCGTCCTAATTTGCGAGTTAAAAATCGAGATACCTGTACACCATTCGGTCCTTGGTTGGTCGACGCTGCGGATGTTGCTGAACCGATGAATTTAAAATTGACTACTCATGTCAATAACGAACTCGTCCAACAAGGAACGACGAAAGATATGATTTTCGATATCCCAACCCTTATCGAGTATTTAAGTAGCTTTATGACATTGAGTGAAAATGACGTAATTCTTACAGGTACACCTAAAGGCTCAGTTGATACTGCTGTTGGAGACGTAGTTGTTACGGAAGTCCAGGGAATAGGGCGTTTAGTGAATACCATTATCGGGGATGAATCGTTTACAAATCGATAAAGTGAATAGGAGGGAAAGTTAATTGCCACATTTTATTGTAGAGTACACGGATAACATCAAAGATGATGTAAATATTGCGAAGCTATTTGAAGAGATCCATAAAGTTTTGATAGCTAAGGACACTGTTTTTCCTATAGGTGGAATTCGTTCAAGAGCGATTGAAGTACATGATTATCGAATAGCTGATGGTGCAGAAGATGATGCGTTCGTCCATGCAGTTTTGAAAATAGGCGCGGGGCGTTCCGAAGATATTAAGAAAGAAGTTTGTGATGCGCTATTTGAAGTGATTAAAGAACATTTCTCACACCTCATGTCAAATCGGTACTTGGCGTTGTCGATGGAGCTTATTGAATTTAGTGAAGCTGGCACTTATAAACAAAATAATATTCATTCAAGGTTCAAAAAGGAAGAAAATCTACCAATTGAGTAGATTAGCATTTTTTCGTAACAATCCCGAATAGAATAGTCAGAAAATTCTTGCTAAGATTTATTTAACCTGAACGATAAAAGATGAAAGATAAGTTTGATTCGATATGAGGAGGGAACAGAATGGGAGCACGAACTGGGAAAGAATATATTGAAGGTATCAAAGAACGTAAGACCGAGGTATGGATTCATGGGAAGAAAGTAGACGACGTAACCACACATCCAGCATTTAAAAATGTTGTTGAAAGCGTAGCGGGTCTTTATGATTTGCAACACAAGAAGCCGGAAAAAATGTTATATACTTCACCGACATCGGGAAAAAAGGTGGGACTTTCTTTTATCGCTCCTAAAACAAAAGAAGATTTGTTTAAACGACGTGAAATGAATACAGAATGGGCTACTTTTTCCGGAGGAATGATGGGCCGTTCACCAGATTATTTGAACGCGAGTATTATGGCTTTTGGTACAGCAAGTGAATTTTTCGCACAAGAAGGTGGCRGAAGTAAACAATTCGCAAAAAATGCTCGAGACTATTATGAATATGCACGTGAAAATGACATTAGCTTAACCCATACGTTAATTCACCCACAAGTGAATAGATCGAAGTTAACTCAGACCGAGCAAAAAGATCCATCTCTATCCGCACGCATTACTAAAAAGACTACAGATGGAATTTATGTGAATGGCTGTCGTCTTTTAGCTACTTTAGGCGGTATTACTGACGAACTTGTTGTATTCCCTTCTACTATAAACAGAACACCTGGAACGACAGACGATCCATACGCATTTGCATTTGCCATTCCAAATAATACGGCAGGTTTAAAATTTCTATCCCGTGAATCATTCGATTATGGGAAAAGTAAATGGGATCATCCACTAGGTGCTAGATTCGATGAAAGCGACGCTATCATTTCTTTTGAAGATGTATTCGTTCCATGGGAAAGAGTATTTGTAAGTGAGAGTACAAATATATGTAACCGTACGTATACCGAAACGAATGCGGTTATCCATATGACCCATCAAGTTATTGCAAAAAACATCGTGAAAACAGAATTCGTTCTGGGTGTAGTGATCAGTATGATGGAATCTATTGGTATAGAACAGTTCATGCATGTTAAAGAAAAGGCTAGCGAAATCATGGTTATTTTAGAAGTGATGCGTTCTCATTTATACCGCTCAGAGCACAATGCAAAAATTGATCAATACGGTAATATGACACCGGACTTTGAACCGTTGAATGCAGCACGTAACTGGTATCCGAAAATGTATCAACGTATGAATGAAATCATTAAAATTCTTGGAGCTTCAGGTTTGATGGCACTGCCTTCAGAAGCAGACTTCAGTAATTCAGATGTAGGTCCGTTAGTTCACCGATATACACAAGGTGCAAACATCAACGGAGAAGAAAAAGTTCAACTTTTCCGTTTGGCTTGGGATATTTCAATCAGTGCATTTGGTAACCGACAAGCACTGTATGAATACTATTTCTTTGGAGATCCCGTGAGAATGTCCAATGCCTATTATGATCAATTCGATAAGCAACCGTATAAAGACATGGTTACTAACTTCTTAAATAGAACGAAAAAAGAAGCGGGCATCTTATTATAAAAAAGTCACCCTAACCTGACTCGCTGAAAACCGAGAGATTTTAAAGATATGGCTGATTGGAAAGAAAGGAGATTGTAAAATGCAGATTGAAAACCAAGAAGTAGACGATCGTTTATTTAGAAATGCTATGGGGAGTTTTGCAACTGGTGTAACGGTCATTACCACTGAAGTTGCTGGTGAGGTACATGGCATGACGGCAAATGCATTCATGTCGATTTCTTTAAACCCAAAGCTTATTGCTATTAGTGTAGGAGAACACGCAAGAATGTTGCAACATATTAAAGATGCAAAACAATTCGCTGTTAATATATTAACGTCTAACCAACAAGATGAGTCAAAACAATTCTCGGGTCAACTTAATTTGGAGCATGAAATTACGTTTTCTTCATATAAAGGTTTACCAACCCTTGCAGATGCTTTAGCGGTCATTACTTGTACACTACATAGCGAATATGTAGTCGGAGATCATACCGTTTATATCGGCCAAGTAACTGGAGTGAAGCTTGAGCAAAAAGCTCCCTTAATTTATAGCCAAGGTAAGTATCGCGAACTAAAAGAACTTCAAGAGTAATCAATTAGAAAAAACGAAGTTTAATAACCTTTACAGACTTTAATGACTAGAAGGAGTAGATGATTTTGGCATACGAAGAAGCGAAAAGAAAGTTAAGAGGTTCTATTTGTCCCGTCGTTACACCATTTACTGAGAGCGGTGAGATTGACGAAAAAGCATTTATCGAATTGATTAACTGGCAGATTGAAAGCGGAAGTCACGGCATTTCTGTTACAGGTACAAGTGGGGAACCGAGCTCATTAACAATTGCTGAAAGAAAAAGAGTGATGGATCTTGCGAAGGAAACGATTGATGGACGTGTATTTTTTGCGCCAGGAACAGGTTCAACGAATCACGACGAGACGATGGAACTAACGAAGTATGCTGAAGAAATAGGCGCAGATGCGGCAATGGTTATCGTCCCTTATTATAACAGGCCAAACCAAGAAGCACTTTATCAACATTTTAAAACTGTTGCAGATTCAGTTAAAACACCAATCATTATTTACAACATCCCTGGTCGTTCAGCTGTCAATATGGAAGTAAGTACGATGAAACGACTTGCTGAAGATTGTCCTAATATCGTAGGAGTCAAAGAAGCGAACAAAGACTTTGAACATGTTAACCGTGTTTTGCTGAACTGTGGTAGGGACTTCCTATTGTATTCGGGGATTGAACTGCTTTGCTATCCGATGCTTGCTATTGGAGGAGCTGGATTCATCAGTGCGACAGCCAATGTCGAACCGGTCAAAGTGGCCGAATTATATAATGCATGGCATGCGGGTGACGTGGCAAGATGTCAGGATCTTCACTTCGAATTAATGCCGCTGAATGATGTGTTGTTTAAAGATACCAATCCTGGACCCGCAAAAGTTGCACTTGGCATGATGGGGAAAATTAATCCGAAGCTTCGACTGCCGTTAGGCTTCCCTTCTGAGGGACTAAAAAAAGAAGTTCGCGATACACTCATCGAACTTGGGAAATTGCCAAAAGAAGCGGCAACAACCTAACAATAATATCTTGAATGATCACGACAAAATTATTAAGGATATAGGTGATAAGTATGGTATCTTCTCGCGAGAAAATTGCTTTAAAACATGAAACACAAAACAATATTTTACTCTATATCAATGGGGAATTTAGTTCTTCGTCAAGCGGGACGACGMTTAAAAACATGAACCCATTTACGAATGAACAAATCAATGAAGTAGCTGAAGGACAATCTGAAGATATCAACAAGGCTGTAGCAGCTGCTCGTGAAGCTTTCGATCATGGTCCTTGGAAAACGATGAAACTAACGAAGAGAATGTCCTATATATATCGGATAGCTGACCTTATTGATGAAGAGGTAGAAAAAATATCGTTTTTAGAATCGCTAGATACAGGGCTTCCGATTAGCCAAACGAGAAAGATGGTAAGTCGAGCTTCAGAAAATTTTAGATTTTATGCACGTATGGTAGAAAGCCGTCTTGTTGGAGATGCCTATCAAGTAGACGATGAATTTATCAACTACACAATTAACGCTCCCGTAGGTGTCGCTGGATTAATCACACCGTGGAATGCACCATTTATGCTAGAAACTTGGAAAGTGGCACCAGCACTTGCGACGGGTAATACAGTTGTGCTTAAGCCAGCAGAACTTTCTCCATTATCAGCGAATCTATTAGCAGAAATTATTCATAAAGCCAATCTTCCAAAAGGTGTTTTCAACGTTGTGCATGGATACGGTGAGACTGCAGGCGATGCGCTAGTAAAGCATCCGGATGTTCAGCTCATTTCGTTTACCGGGGAAACCAAAACGGGTTCAACCATTATTAAAAACAGTGCAGATACATTGAAAAGTTGCTCGATGGAACTTGGTGGAAAATCACCAATTATTGTTTTTGAAGATGCTGATTTCGATCGAGCATTAGATGCATGTGTATGGGGGATTTATTCTTTTAATGGCGAACGATGTACGGCTAACTCACGACTGTTTGTGCAGGAAGGAATAAAAGATCAGTTTGTAGCTGCGTTGAAGAAACGCGTTGCAAACATTAAACTTGGCGACCCTCTAGACGAAGTTACAGAAGTCGGGCCATTGATTGATAAAGGCCATTTTACTAAGGTTAAAAGTTACTTAGATATTGCCAAAGAAGAAGGCACTGAAGTAATTACAGCAGACATCCCGGCAGAAATAGCAAAAGGGAACTTTGTAGCACCAACACTGATTCTAGATGCTAAAAATCATATGCGTGTTGCACAAGAAGAAATCTTCGGTCCTGTGTTAACTGTGTTGACATTTAAAAATGAGGAAGAGGCTATTAAGCTTGCTAACGATATCAAGTACGGACTTGCGGGTTATGTTTGGACAAATGATATTAAACGAGGTCACCGCGTAGCACATAAAGTAGAAGCGGGAATGTTATGGGTAAATGCTCAGAATGTTCGAGATTTAAGAACACCTTTTGGAGGCTCTAAGTCTTCAGGCATCGGTCGTGAAGGTGGTCATTACGGTTTCGAGTTTTATACAGAGCAAAAAATCATTCACGTTTCAATTGCTGACCATCATATTCAACAGTTCGGAAAATAAAAGGAAAGTGTGGTGAACACCATGGATTTTTCAATTATTCGTATCGCGAGAACCGTTCTTCACGTTACAAATATACAGGCATCTCGGGAGTTTTACGTAAATGGATTGGGCATGATTGAAACAGAAAGTGATGAAAATCATATTTACTTAAGAGGTCTCGAAGAACATTCACATCATAGTTTACTATTGAAAAAAGCGGATAAAGCCACTGTTGAAGTACTTAGTTACAAAGTAGAAAAGGAACAAGACCTTGAAGAAATTGAAAAACTGTTTATGTCTAAAGGTCTAAAAACAAAATGGATGCCAAAAGGAACACAACATGCGATGGGGAGAACTCTTCGAGCGCATGATATCTCAGGTATTCCATTAGAGTTTTTTGCGGAAATGACAACTGTCAATCGGATGCTTCAACGCTATGATCTTTATCGTGGAGCGAAGATTCAGCGAATAGACCACGCTAATTGTGCAGTGCCAGATGTTCAAAAAGCATATGATTTTTATATAGATAACTTAGGCTTCTCATGTTCTGAGTATACAGAAACTGAGGATGGAGATTTGTGGGCAGCATGGCTTTACCGAAAGCCAACAGTTCACGATCAAGCATTTATGAATGGACCTGGACCAAAATTGCATCATTTCGCTTATTCGCTAACAGACAGACTCAGCATTCTAGATTGTTGTGACGTATTAGCAAGTATGGGGTATGCACACTCAATTGAGCGAGGACCAGGTCGACATGGGTTATCCAATGCATTCTTCCTTTATTTGAGAGACCCAGATGGTCATCGCATTGAATTATATACGGGCGATTATTTAACAACCGACCCAGACTTAAAGCCAATTCGTTGGGATTTAAATGACCCACTCCGTCAAACATTTTGGGGACATGAAGCGCCAGATCGTTGGTTTAATGAGACCAGTACATTTATTGATATTGAAACAGGCGAAGAAATCGAATATAAAGCACCAATATTGGCTCAAAGAAAGCCAAAGATTATGGCTTGAAAATTGATATAAAATTTTTATTTAAGCTATGATTAATGTTAATGATGAATTTGAACCAAATTAAAAATGGACTGGATTCTTTAACTTGAGAATCCAGTCCATTTTAGTGATAACTGAGTAAGAAATTTCACACAAAAGAACTCGACTATTCAAGTGTTTTACTCGTACTAATTCATCCACTACGATACGCTCTCCTACTC
>NZ_JBFUKT010000133.1:0-9515 GCF_056400705.1 Paenisporosarcina sp. P5_A11 | reverse complement strand
AATTAATTCCGAAATGATAAAACGTTCAGGATGATCTGTTACTTGATCAGCAGGGTAATATTGAGGTCCTTCTGGCAAATGTTTTGTTAACACTTCAAGTAACCCATCGATATTAATTCCTTCTAAAGCGGAGATTGGGATAACGTCTGCAAAATCGTATTCTTTGCGGAAAGCTTCCGTGACACTCAATAATTTATCCGGATGAATTAAATCAATTTTATTCATCACTAAAAATACAGGAGTTTCATTCCCTTTTAACATCTCTAAAATATATCGATCTTGTTTCCCAATTCGATCTACAGAATCCACCATCAATAAAATGGCATCCACTTCACGTAGTGTGTTTTTAGCCACTTTCAACATAAAGTCGCCTAGTTTATGTCTAGGCTCATTAATCCCTGGTGTATCGATAAAAATAATTTGCTGTTTATCTGTCGTTAAAACACCTTGAACTTTATTTCTTGTGGTTTGCGGTTTATCACTCATAATCGCAATTTTTTGTCCAATCACTTTATTTAAGAACGTTGATTTACCAGCATTAGGACGACCAATGATTGAAATAAATCCTGATTTGTATCCTTTATTTGCTTCCAGCATAGGCTAAATCCTCCGGAGAAAATGCACCAGGTAACAGTTGGGCAACTGTCGTTTCCTGTACATCTCCTTTTAAATTGATTAAATAAACAGGCATGTTTGGTTCACAAAACTCTGCAATTACTTGACGGCAAGCTCCACAAGGCGACACTGGGCCATCTGTGTCTGCTACAACTGCAAGTGAAGAAAAGTTACGTTCGCCTTCAGAAACCGCTTTAAACATCGCTGTACGCTCTGCACAGTTTGTCATGCTATAAGCTGCATTTTCAATATTACAACCGTGATAAACTTTTCCTTCTTTCGTCAATAAAGCAGCGCCAACTTTAAATTTCGAATATGGTACGTACGCATTTTCGCGTGCGATTTTAGATTCTTCCATTAATTGTATCTTTTCCACTATTCAAACACCTCAATTAAATATTTCCATCCACTTAGGTAAAAAGATGAGTATTCCGATTATAGCACTTGCACAGGCAAATACAAGAACTGCAGCAGCACCCATATCCTTTGCTTGCTTAGCGAAATCATGTATTTCAGGTGATGCTAAATCAACTACTCGTTCTAAAGCAGAATTGATTAATTCTAAGCTTAACATTCCTGAAATACATAAAATTAAAATAATCCATTCATTCATTGAAATACCACTGAAAATCCCAGCGATCATTACAATAAAAGCTGCAAATAAGTGGAAACGAAAATTCCGTTCTCCCTTACTTGCGTGAATCATTCCTTCATAAGCATACTTAAACGATTCAAAAAAATTATTGTTTTTCATCCTGTTCACGTCTCAATCCAAAAGATTGCAGAATTGCCTCTTGTTTTTCAGTCATTTCTTTTTCATCTTCTTCTTCCATATGGTCATAGCCTAGTAAATGTAAGAAACCGTGAATAGCGAGAAAACCTAATTCTCTCTCTTCACTATGTCCATAATCTACTGCTTGTTCTTTTGCCCGTTCGACGGAAATAATGATATCCCCAAGCATACGTGGTGCACCTTCTACGTTAATGGCAATTTCGCCTTCCCCGAGTTCTTCCATTGCAAATGAAATTACATCCGTAGGTACATTCTTTCCTCTGTATTCATTGTTTATTTGCTGAATTTCTTCATTATTAACAAAAGTTACTGACAATTCGCTACCCGCTTCAATTCCTTCAGCTTCTGCAGCATGGTGCAACATTTTTTCAATTAAATGTAAATTTCCAGTTGATAAAGACTGCGTTTCATCGTTTAAATCCAAAGTTAAGTACATAAAAATTCTCCTTTATTGTGGGTATTCAATCCGAGAATGGAAGATACCATTCAACGTTTCACACAAAACACGTTCGACTGTTTTGAGCTCTTTTAACGTTAAATCACATTCATCGAACTGACCATCGTGTAATTTATCTTTGGTGATTGATTGGACAATCTCTTTTATTTTCTCTGCTGTTGGCTGTTTCATAGATCTTACCGCAGCTTCAACGCTATCAGCAATAGCAATGATGGCTGTTTCTTTCTTTTGTGGTTTTGGTCCTGCATACCGATATTCTTCTTCTTTTACTAATTTCCCATCCTCTTTTGCCTTGTGATAAAAATATTTCAATAAAGAAGTTCCGTGATGTTGTTGAGCAATATCAATAATTTCTTTCGGCATTTTATACTTTTGTAGTAATTTTGCACCGTCATTGCCATGAGATAATATAATATCTCGACTTGTTTCAGGAGGCAAGGAATCATGAGGGTTTGTATGACTCATTTGATTCTCGATAAAAAATCCTGGTCGTTTGGTTTTGCCAATATCGTGATAATAACAACCCACACGTGCAAGTAATCCATCTGCACCAATAGATTCACAGGCTGCGTCTGCTAAATTAGCAACCATAACACTATGATGGTAAGTTCCTGGCGTTTCCGTTAAGATTTTTTTCAATAAAGGATGATTTGGATTTGAAAGTTCAATAAGCTTCATGGCAGATATCAACCCAAAAGCAGATTCAAAGAAAGGTAATAAACCAATCGTCAGTGCACCTGATAATAAACCAGATGTGACTGCAGCAATGCCATAAAAGAGAAGTTCACTTACTCCGTAGTCTGACTGAGTCATAAGTAAATAAAATGACATGAACGCAACATTAACACCAACGACACTCATACTCGTTTGTAACAAGTGCGACCGTTTTTCAGCGCCTTGAATGACATATAAGCCTGCCAATCCACCAAACAGGAGATATAGGGTGATTTCCATTTGAAATACAACAGAATATCCTTCTTGGAAAACAATACCTGCTACAGCAGCAGTTAAAAATGCTGTTAATATGGCAAAGCGTTCATTAATTAAGGAACGGACGAGCATGGGTGCTAGGGCAGTTGGAAATAAGAACGCAATGGAGACATCAAAATTACCAGACACTAAATTTATTAATTTCATGCCTACGACAGAAAGAATTAATATGAGCATTACTACCGTTAACGCAGATTGTCTCTCATCTTTATCTGTTCTCCATTTTGATACTTGCATAAATACGAGCCACATACAAAGCCCGATAAAAAGGATTAATCCAAAAATAGGTTTTAATGAAGATTGATTAGTTAACATACCAACTACTCCAAGTTGTCGATACACTTCTCGATCAATTACTTGACCTTCTTGAACGATTACTTGTCCTTGCAGTATCTTGGTTGGTTCAATACTTTCTCTAGCTTGAGCAATTCTTGCTTCTGTTAACTCTTCATTTAACGTTTCATTTTCATTAATACCATACCGACCGATTAACACGGCAGTAGGTAAGATACTCCCAGGGATAGCTGAATTGCTTCGAATTCGTTTTTCTATTTCGTTTTTTGCAGATGCTACTTGTTCAGAACGAATTGGCTTACTCATGATATCTCGAATAGAGGTTGTAATCGAGTCTCGTAAACTGGTTAAAATAGTACTATCTGCACCTAGTAATGTCAGAAGTGCATCATCTGAAAAACGAATACCTTCCCCTTCTTCTTCAAGGACAAGTAAGTTTTTCTTCAACATATTTACTTGTTCTTCGATTGGAAACTTTTCTTCATCTGCCTCTGTTTTCACTTCCAATACATAATCAAAAACGGAAGTGACGATTGCGGCACGATTTTTCCCAATTTCTTCTGAGAATTGATAGACACTCGTGACTTCAGAAGCAGCTCGAACACGTTCTTCTTCCGTCTTAACAGGGTCCTCCACAGTTTTCACTGAACGAATAGTATCTTGTGATAAGTCAAACTGTTTGATGTCATATTTTTCGGGACGCACATCATTAATAAGGAGTAAGAATAGGAGTAATCCTGTTATCACAATCGTTAAATAAGTAAAAGTTCGGTAGCCCACTAGTGACTGCATTTTTCTAAACCAGCTATTCACTGCATCACCCCATCTTCTACCTCTTATCATATCAAGAATTTTCAATCATTACACCGTATATTGTAAAACATTCAAGAATTGCGCAATAAATTAGGTGAAATGGGTAACTCAAGAAGATGATAAACGACACTATATAATAGAGTAATATTTTCAAACTACCTTACATTAAATATAAAAAAAAACAGCAGCCTTATTCAGACTGCTGTTCCTCATATGCTTGAATAATTTTTGCAACGAGCGGGTGTCGGACAACGTCCCCTTGCTCGAGCATTTGAAAGTGTATGCCACTGACATTAAGCAAAATTTTCTCAGCCACTTTTAGACCAGATTCAATACGCGGAGGTAAATCGATTTGAGTTTTATCTCCGGTGATGACCATTTTAGATCCAAAGCCTAAGCGAGTTAAAAACATTTTCATTTGAGCTTTAGTCGAATTTTGAGCTTCGTCTAAAATGACAAACGCGTCATCTAATGTACGGCCACGCATATAGGCAAGAGGCGCAATTTCAATTGTTCCTCTTTCTAAAAAACGAGCTGTCTGCTCAGTCCCCAGTACATCATGAAGTGCATCATATAATGGGCGTAAGTAAGGATCTACTTTTTCTTTCAAGTCTCCTGGTAGGAAGCCCAAACTCTCCCCTGCTTCCACAGCGGGTCGAGTTAATATGATTCGTTTCACATGACCATTTTTTAATGCTTGTGTTGCTAACACTACAGCTAAATATGTTTTACCTGTACCTGCAGGACCTATACAAAAGACTAAATCTTTGTGACGCATAGCTTGAATATATTCTCGTTGGCCTATTGTTTTGGCACGAATGGCTTTACCTTTTACATTCCTTGCAATTTCTTCATCATATAGTTCAGCAAAATATTCTATAGTTCCAGCGCTATTCATTTCTAAAGCTGTACTAACATCTCTTTGGTTAATATTAATACCTTTTCGAATGACTTTTAATAGTTGTTCAATTAATATTTTTGCAGTTGCAGTTTTTTCTAATTCTCCAACAAGACGAATTGATTCGCCTCTGGTGATGACTTGAACGCCTAACTCTTGTTCAATCAATTTCATATTACCATCTGAAATTCCGAGCAGTAAGATGGCTTCATTTGGGTCTTGAACATGTAATTCCGTCAATTGTTCTTCCTGCATACTCAGTCTCCTTGATGAATAGGTCTTTTACCTGCGATGTTATCGTTCACATAGTACAATACTTTCCCTTTTACTGTATCATTTGTCCACGTCATGTGTAAAATCTTTTCATCCTTAATTTTCCCTTTTGGCGACAATCCAGAAGCAGTTCTCAATCTTAGCATTGGCATAAATGCTTCTTCAATCCATTGTTCAGTTACTTTAACTGTTACTTTTTCAACAATGGTTTGATGCTCGATTTCAAAAACGCTTTTACATAACTCGATAAAATGGTCTTTACTTGGTTCTTTTTTAAACTTTTTCCATGGTGATGAAACTTGAAGTATTTTCACTTCTTCTGATATGAATTTGTCGTAAACAATCTTAGTTGGTAATTCAAAAGAAGTTTCGTACCAAAAATCGGCAAACACTTTGCCTTCTGCTCCGACAAGCAAATATTTCTTTCCTTGTTTCAATACCCCAGTTACCAACATATCTCCATTTTTCACGGTTGAGTGAAGTGGCGCTACACGTTCGCCAGAGCGAAGATCATAATGTGTGATAACACCTCTTCTTAGTGCTACTAAATTTGAAGGAACCTTATTATCGGTTGGTTCTCGAAAGATGATAGGAGCTGGAACAGAAGTAATATTCAGTTTAGAGCCAGTCCTTTTAATATGAATCCAGGAAAGATCGTGGTTATTTGCTAATAATACTTGTCTTATTTTCGCATCGCTAACCAAACTAGTCAGCAATTTTTTTTCATCAACTTTTAAATCATGTAGTTCCTGTTCAAGTCTAACCTGCCTTTCATCAGAAAAATCATCAATTGAAATTTGCCACAAGAATAAAGAACAGATATATGGAATGATAATAAATCCGAATAACCCCAAAAGCATACTCCATTGAAATTGGATGATTTGATCTGTATCGGGTCTTGTAATATGAATCGGCAACTTATATTGTTTTCGAATTTTACGAACAATTGATAAATCTTTTTCATAGATGGTAAACGTAGCACTTGATTTTGTAGTGGATAATTTTATTATGTAAACTTTGTTTTCTTTGAGTGAATGAAGAAATGGATATAACCGATCATGAGTCTTAATTTGGCAAGTGATTTTTCGTCCGTTTTTGACCATCAATCCATATCCATTTTCCGCAGCTCAAGTCGTTTCAAGTTGCGGACCTTTATCGTAATTTCTTCTACATTCATGGAATTAATAACTGTGTCTATTGATTCAATCGTCAGCGTATATCCATTTCCACTAAGTTGACATAAATGGGGACTTAATTGTATTAATTCAAAAGGTCCATTAACACGGATGTTATCAAAGTTGTCAATATGTATAAATGGAGTCAGTTGAAGATGATTGTTTAACAAATAAAAGACCTCCTTACAATCAGCATATGCTGATTGAGAGAAGGTCATGAGTTATCGTTTAGATTTTGGAGGTGCTAGAATCTCCGAGAAAATAATCGCTTGTCGCAATTGATCTTCCGTTGTTGGTACAAGATTAATTGGATCAGTTGACTTATTGCGAACAAAATCAGCTGATTGATGCGCTGAAAGTCTTCCTGGACGTCTTGCAGCTCGTTGATTATCAGTCATCGGCTGGTCTGACGGTAAATTTTTTACTTGTTCCATTTGACTAATAGCATCAGGTTTTGTGTTTGTTCGTGGTGCCTGTCTTTCAGAAATTTGCTTTTGAACATCGCCGTAAATTTCTTTAGCGTAATCTTCGAGTTTTTTTGTCGATCGTTGATTTGTCTGATTTGGCAAGAAAGGCTTTGTTTTTCCGCCACCATCATCTGGATTTTTACGTTTAGAAATCGCACTAATGATAAATCCAATAATCGCAATAATGATAACTTCCACTGTTAACTCCCTCCTTCAAGGGCTTCCTGATCCGGATTAATCTTTCGTTAGATCAGTCTTTGATTTATCGCCACCGATTTTACTAATCGAATCACGCATACTTGTATCAGCTTGAAGATTTTTGTAATTCATATAATCCATTACACCAATATTACCTTCACGCAATGCTTCTGCCATAGCAAGTGGAATTTCAGCTTCTGCACCAACTACTTTTGCACGCATTTCTTGAACTTTAGCAACATTTTCTTGTTCAGTTGCTACAGCCATTGCACGACGTTCTTCAGCTTTTGCTTGTGCAATTTTCTTATCTGCTTCGGCTTGCTCCGTTTGTAGTTCCGCACCAATGTTTTTACCTATATCCACATCGGCGATATCGATCGATAAGATTTCAAAAGCAGTACCCGAATCAAGACCTTTTGATAAAACAGTCTGAGAAATCATATCTGGGTTTTCTAGTACTCTTTTATGATTTTCACTAGAACCGATTGTTGATATAATCCCTTCACCAACACGAGCTACGATTGTTTCTTCCCCAGCTCCACCGACTAAACGATCAATATTTGCACGAACCGTAATACGTGCTTTTGCTTTTACTTCAATACCATTCATTGCAACACCCGCGATAAAAGGCGTTTCTATCACCTTAGGGTTAACTGACATTTGGACAGCTTCTAATACATCACGGCCAGCTAAATCAATTGCTGCTGCACGTTCAAATGGTAGATCAATATTTGCTCTGTGAGCCGCAATTAATGCATTTACAACGCGGTCAACATTACCACCAGCTAAATAGTGACTTTCTAGTTGATTATTTGTAACTGTAATACCTGCTTTATGTGCTTTAATTAATGGGTTAACGATACGTGATGGAATAACACGACGTAGTCTCATCCCCACTAATGTAAATATGCTAATTCTCACTCCAGCTGCTACTGCAGATATCCATAATGCGATTGGTACAAACGTAAAGAAAATCGACAATAGAATAAATGCGGCAATAATGGCAACTACAACACCAATTGTGGTTCCTGTAATACCTTCGATCATGTTTATTCCTCCCCTTCTTTGACCTCACGTACGACTGTACGAGAGCCTTCAACTTTAATAATCTTTACTGCTTTTTTCGAATCAATATAGCCACCTTCAGTGACTGCATCAATTCGTTCACCATCTAACATAATCGTTCCCGAAGGACGAAGAGGTGTCATGCTTACCGCTATCCTGCCTACTAATTCATAACGGTTGACGTTTGATACATAACCATGTTCTGTATCGGTTGCATCAGTCAAAATTATCTTGTCAAAAAACTTGATATTCTTTCCAAAGAATTTCATGATAATCACCATTCCTACAATTGCGACGATTAACGCGATTAATACGGATATTCCCATATGAACCACATTGCCTCCCGCAAGAAGTATACTACCAATAATTAACGCTAAACCTATTATACCTGCAATTGCCCCTGGTAGGAAAAGTTCGGCGATAATGAATGCCACACCGATCATAAAGAGAATAATCGATTCATACCCAGCAAGCCCTGCCACCAAATGACCAAAGAAGAAGAATCCAAGGGCAGATAACCCCATTGTGCCAGCTACCCCGAAACCAGGAGAGTACAGCTCGACAATTAGCCCTAAACTGGCGATGGACAATAGAATAGGTACGATAATAGGATTTGTCACAAAGCGCGCCACTTTTTCTGCAAACGTTTCATTTAATGAAGTGACTTTCGCCTCCGAAAGATCTAATTTTGTGATTAATTCTTCGAAAGATGCAACAGTTCCCTCTGAATACCCCACTTTTAACGCTTCGTTAGCTGATAAAGTTAACAGTTTCCCTTCTGGGGCACGGTACTCAGGTAAATCTACTGATTTATCTGCCATGGCAAGGGCATAGTCAGGATTGCGATTAGATGACTCAGCTGCTGTTATCATTGCTGTAGACCAAGCGCTTACAGCTTTATCTTCTGCCGCATTTCCTGCACCATCAATAACTGCAGCTGCTCCGATACGTCCACTCGGCACCATATAAATTTCATCAGCATGTAGTGCAATAAAWGCACCAGCAGATAAGGCATCATTATTAATAAAAGCAATTGTGGTTAATGGAGTATCATCCATTAGCTTCCCGATATCACCTGCAGTATCTACAAACCCACCAGGCGTGTCGATATCTAAAATAACGACCTCAGCTCCCGCTGCTTCCGCTTCTTCAAAAGCTCGTTGCAAGAAGGCATATAATCCTTTTTCAACTTCATTTTTAACTGGGATACGGTAAACTTCTGACGAACTGGCACTAATGGGCAAGCTTGGCAAGACTAATAAAACAGCAATTAAGAGCAATAAATAGCCACTAATAACCCGTGTCCACTTCATAACGTCCTCCTTATCTATTTKAMAAATCGGCTTTCATTAGTATCTACGGATGACTAGATAAAAAGTTTCATAATAAGTTGAATTAATATGATTATTTACATAGCGAAAATCGAGGAAAAAACGTGGAAATTAGCGAAGATTGTTATATTTGGTCGTTTATGTAA
>NZ_JBFUKT010000132.1:0-9644 GCF_056400705.1 Paenisporosarcina sp. P5_A11 | reverse complement strand
TTCCGCATGAGCCAACAAGTATGAAAACCACATACTTGTGGGTCTCATTCTTCACGCTATTGCGGCATGCTAGGCGCAAATGACTCTTTCGATTGTTCTTCATTATCAACAGCATTCTTTAACATAGCCTACTAAAAAACCCTTATCCATGTTCAGGATAAGGGTCAGCGGTACCTATTCTAATGAATGAATATATTCAGCCATTTCATCTACATTTGCTGCAGGTACTAAACCAGGAGGCATTGCACCTCTACCATTTTTGATAACTTCAGCAATTTCTTTTGTAGAAAGTTTTGTATCAACTAATGATGGGAAGCTTCCTTGACCAGCAAGATCTCCACCATGACAAGCGATACATTTGCCTTGAGCAACAGCTTTAGGATCAAATCCTTCTGCACTTCCTCCACCCTCAGCTTGTTCTCCAGCAGCGCCTTCTTCATGTCCAGCAGCAATTTCTTTCTTTTTATCAACGCCTTGAATTGATAGGAAGAAAATAAGACCAATACCAAATGCCATAATTAAAATAAATGGTACGATTGGATTTTTTTGCATAATGTAACCTCCTTCTTTTCGTTCATTCTTTTTCTATAATAGAATCAGTCAACAGTGTTATTGTACTGCATTCTATCTCAAACGAAAAGTCTTAACATGGAAGTTTTCATTAGATTGTCAGAAATTCGACAAATTAATGAATATTAACAGCCTATTTGTCGAGCAATGACCATTCGTTGAATTTCAGAAGTACCTTCACCAATTTCGAGTAATTTCGCATCACGCATATAGCGTTCAACTTCATATTCTTTCATATAGCCATACCCACCATGAATTTGAACTGCTTGATCCGCAACTTGCATTGCAATCTCTGATGCATATAACTTACACATTGATGCTTCTTTTGTAAATGGTCGACCTTGATCTTTTAACCATGCCGCTTTATGAACCATTGTACGAGCTAATTCGATTTTCATCGCCATATCTGCTAATTTAAATTGAGTAATTTGGAAATGAGCTAATGGTTTGCCAAATTGCTGACGCTCTTTTGAGTAGCGTAATGCTTTATCAAAGGCAGCTTGGGCAATACCAACAGCCATTGCCCCAATACCAATACGACCACCATCAAGAGTTATTAAGAATTGTTGGAAGCCTTCTCCACGTTTCCCTAATAAGTTCGCCTTTGGAACTCTTACATTCTCTAGTACTAGTTCAGTAGTATTAGATGCGTTTAATCCCATTTTTTCATAATTATCAATAACTGTGAATCCTTCAGCATCAGTAGGAACAATGATTGCACTTATTTCTTTCTTGCCATCCTTCATCCCAGTAATTGCTGTAATCGCTAAATGCTTCGCGTAGCTTGCATTCGTTATATATACTTTACTTCCGTTAATGATAAAGTCATCACCATCTTCTACTGCACGTGTTTGTGTACCACCCGCATCAGAACCGGCATTTGGTTCAGTTAAGCCAAAAGCTCCGAAAGACTCTCCAGAACAAATCGGTGCTAAATATTTATGTTTTTGTTCTTCAGTTCCAAACAAATTAAGTGGAGCTCCACCTAATGATATATGTGCAGAATAGGTAATCCCTGTAGACGCACAAGCACGACTTAATTCTTCTGTAACAATAGCAAAACTTATCGTATCTGAACCTGCTCCGCCATATTCTTCTGAAAACGGTACGCCCATCATCCCCATGTCGGCTAATTGTTTAAAGATTTCTTTAGGGAAAGCTTTCGTGCGGTCACGTTCTATCGCGCCTGGTGCTACAACTTTATCCGCAAACTCCTTCATTGTTTTGCGAATCATCTGATGTTCTTGCGATAAATCAAAATTCACTACATTCAACCCCTTTAATTTATAAAACGCTTTCAATTTTCATTATAAAGGTAATATTCTAACATTCACAACTATTTTTGTTATAAGAGAGGTTAGCAATATTAAAAAATCTTTTTATATAATAGAAATTCACTTTACAATTCTTCAATTTCCACACTCGATTTATTAATAAACTTACGTCATGCTAGACACTTTACGACCTATTACGTTTAGAAATACGTAAAGGGTTCTTGGAACTTCAAACTTATACTTCTATTTCGATAAAAAAGAGACATTCACAGAAGTGAATGTCTCTTGGAATTTCTATTCTAAAAAGTCTTTTAAACGTTTGCTTCGTGAAGGATGACGCAATTTGCGTAAAGCTTTCGCTTCTATTTGACGAATTCGTTCACGCGTTACGCCAAATACTTTCCCTACTTCTTCTAACGTACGAGTGCGACCGTCATCCAGACCGAAACGCAAGCGCAGTACATTTTCTTCTCGATCAGTTAATGTATCTAAAACGTCTTCTAACTGCTCTTTTAAAAGCTCATATGCTGCATGATCAGATGGAGACTGTGCATCAGAGTCTTCAATGAAGTCTCCTAGGTGTGAATCATCTTCTTCACCAATCGGTGTTTCAAGAGAAACAGGTTCTTGTGCAATCTTTAAGATTTCACGCACTTTTTCAGCAAGTAACTMCATTTCTTCTCCAATTTCTTCTGGAGAAGGTTCTCGACCTAAATCTTGTAGTAACTGACGTTGTACACGAATTAGTTTATTAATCGTCTCCACCATATGAACCGGAATACGAATCGTACGAGCTTGGTCAGCAATCGCGCGTGTTATCGCTTGACGAATCCACCAAGTAGCATATGTGCTAAATTTAAAGCCTTTACGGAAATCAAATTTCTCAACAGCTTTAATAAGACCCATATTTCCTTCTTGAATTAAATCCAAGAACAACATCCCACGTCCAACATAACGTTTCGCAATACTTACAACAAGTCGTAAATTTGCTTCAGCTAAACGTTTCTTGGCTTCTTCATCGCCTACTTCAATACGTTGAGCAAGTGCGATTTCTTCATCAGCAGAAAGTAAGTCTACACGACCAATTTCTTTTAAGTACATACGCACGGGATCATTAATTTTAACTCCCGGTGGTACGCTTAAATCGTTTAAGTCGAATGTTTCTTCTTCTTGCCCTTTTTTCATTAACTTTTCTAAGTCTTCTTCATCGCCGTCTTTTCGCCCAAGTTCAACACCTTGTGCTTCGAGCTGTTCAATAAATTCTTCAATTTGATCTGATTCCAATACAAATACAGACAATTTTTCAGCAATGTCCGCAAAAGTTAACTCTCCCGCTTTTTTGCCCATTTCGAGTAGAGATTTCTTCGCTTCTTCTAATCTGACCTCAGTTTCAGCCTCTTTTGTACGTTCAGACTTGTCCGCCATAAGTCTTCCTCCTTTAAAAACCAATCATTTACATCGTTGTTAACGATTTCTTTAAATCGATTATTTGTTTTGCTAACGCTAATGCACTTGTCATATCCTGCATCTTTTCAGCCTCTTTTGACTCATGCATTTTCATTTGAATTTGAAGCTCTATTCGGTGTTTATTTATTTGTCGTAAGCAGTCAGAGACTTCTTCACGTGCATGTTCTGGGTCTCGTTCTGTTAACGTTGCTTCCATTACCAACTTACGTAAATCCGTGTCTTCTAAAATTTCAAGAAAACGATGTGTATCCGCTTGAGGATACATGTCGTAGAAACCTATGAGGCGAACAAATATCGCTTCATATGAATCGTGAATGAATACATGGAGACCATGCTCTTGATGTAAATTATCGACGATATCAACCTGGTGTAACATATGAGCGAGCAACAATTTTTCAGCCCGATCAATTGCTTGGACAAGTTTACGACTTACAGGCATGTTTTGGGCAATTGGTGGAGCTTGCTGTCTCGTGTTTTGTTTTAATGATTTACCTTCAATTTTTCTGAATTGTTGATAAATCGCCTCTTCAGAAATATTGGTTTCTTTTGCTAATTGTCTAATATATAAATCTCGTTCAACTGGGGATGTATTCCCTACAAAATGTTCGAGAACTTCTTGCACGTATTGTAACGTGTCGTTTTCAAATTGAAAATTCTTGTTGCGTCTAGCTACCATCATCATAAATGCTAAATAAGCATGAGGACGATCAATGATTTGTTTTTCAAAGGCCTCAGCCCCATTTGTTTGAATAAAATCATCAGGATCCATTTGATTCGGTAATAGCGCAATTTCAGTTTTCATCTTGTCTTGTACTAATAGCTGGGCAGCCCGCTTTGCAGCTTCAAAACCCGCAGAATCACCATCATAACAAATAGTGACTGAATCAGTTAAGCGTTTCAACTTGTTAATCTGTTCTTTTGTCAGAGCCGTACCCATTGTGGCTACTGTATTCATGATACCCGCTTTTGCGGCTGCTATAACATCCATAAAACCTTCCATGACAATCACTTTATGTTTTTTCCGAATTATCGGTCGAGAAACATCTAGATTGTATAAAACTTTACTCTTTTGGAAAATAGGTGATTCTGGACTATTCATGTATTTAGCATCTTGCGCATCTGTATTTAATACTCTTCCGGAAAAAGCAATAACTTGACCTGCTTCATCTCGAACAGGAAACATAATTCGTTCTCTAAAGCGGTCAAAATATTCATTTCGATTTTCTTTCTGGATGACAAGCCCACTTTGAGCCATTTCAGGTAAACTAAATCCTTTACGTTCCAGTAAAGTAGTTAAAGCATCCCAATTAGGAAGAGACCATCCGATTCTATATTGTTCAATAAGTTCACGAGAAAATCCTCTTTCTTCTAAATATTGAAGGGCTTTTTCTCCTTCTTCAGTATTTAGTAGCAAGTGGTGATAATAATTCATCGCAAAAGTATGTGCTTCTTTCATACGTGTTTCATCTTTAGAAATTGTTGTGGTATCACCAGTTTGTGGTTCGATATCGATATCAATACCCACACGGGAACCCAACTTACTTAAAGCTTCTTGGAAAGAAAGATTGTCTATATCCATTACAAAGGTAATGGCATTTCCTCCAGCCCCACATCCAAAACAATGAAAGATTTGCTTGTCTTGAGAAACAGAAAACGAAGGTGTCTGTTCACCATGGAAAGGGCAAAGACCAAACCAGTTTCGTCCACGTTTCGTCAACTGAACATATTCACTAATGACATCCACTACATCATTGCTTGTGCGAATTTGTTCAATCGTTTCTTCAGGAATTCTTTGCACGTAATCATCACCATCTTTATAGGCTATATATTGAATTCGAGATAGTTGAAGAAAATCCTGCAAGTTTCGACAAAAATATAAAAAACTTGAGAAATGACAACTCTTATTAAATATTTTTACCACAATTTTTCATTATAAAACGTTTGCATGAAAAAATCTACAAAAAAATTGTCTTTTCAAAAGAAAAAACCTTCCCAACATCGGGATGGTTTTTCCTTACTGGATTTTGTTTAAAATCACATTTGCTGTTTCTTCTACAGCGCGATTCGTAACATCAATGACTTGACATCCAATTCGAGAGACAACTTTTTCAAAATGAACGATTTCTTGTTTAATACGATCTAATTTGGCGTAGCTTGCATCATCATTTAATCCTAATGCAATTAAACGTTCTTTCCTGATGGAATTTAGCTTGTCAGGAGAAATCACGAGACCGAAACATTTCTCAGGGTCTACTTTGAATAGTTCTTCTGGAGGCTCTACTTCTGGTACAAGAGGAACATTTGCGACCTTATAGCGTTTATGAGCTAAATATTGAGATAAAGGGGTTTTAGAAGTTCGCGAAACCCCAATTAAAACGATATCCGCCAATAATAAACCTCTTGGGTCACGACCAYCATCATATTTTACAGCAAACTCAATCGCTTCTATTTTTTTAAAATAGTCGTCATCAAGTTTACGGACTAGACCTGGTTCTTCAAATGGTATTTCATTTAATTCTTCTTCTAGAGTAACCATAAGAGGACCCATTAGATCAATGAATCGAACGCCATGTTTAGCACACTCTTTTTTCATAGTTGCTCGCATTTTTTTTTTTACTAGTGTAAATAAAATAATTGCTTGTTGAATTTTTGCTAGATGCACAATTTCGATTACATGATCAATCGTTTCTATATGGGGTAAACGTTTTAATGATGTGTTTTGCAAACCAGGTCTAAACTGGCTAACAGCTGCTTTCGCAACTAATTCACCTGTTTCTCCAACTGAATCCGAAACAATAAATATATGCAGTTTTTTCATGGTTTTATCACCTCACAAATCGTGATTTTCTGCTAATGACAGAAAAGCACCTGTAATATTAGTTTTTGTTATTCGGCCAATTACTTCAAATCCATCTGGATGTTCTTTTACAATTGGTAAAGCGTCAATCTGTTTATCTATCAATTTCTTCGCCGCATGAAGTAATGAATCATGTTTGAAGCAAAACGTAATATTAGGCATCCTGGTCATAATAATATGAACGGGAATTTTATTTAAATCCTGTTGACCTAAGCTCGTGCGAAGTAAATCTTTTCTTGATAATACTCCAGTTAAATACGCATTTTTATCAACAACAAACAATGTACCTACATCTTCTAAGAACATGTGACAAATTGCATCGTAAACCGTCATGTCTTCGGCAACAACAATAGGAATTGACTGAAAGTCTCTTACTTTCATATTCATCATGCTATCCGTAACAGCTTGACCAGTTTTTTTACCTGAGTAAAAATATCCCACTCGTGGTCTTGCATCTAAGAAACCAGCCATCGTTAAAATCGCTAAATCAGGTCGTAATGTAGATCTTGTTAAATTCAATCGTTCTGCAATTTGTTCTCCCGTAATCGGACCATTTCCTTTAACAATTACCAAAATTTCCTCTTGACGTTTGTTGAGTTCGATCGGACTCACCGCCTCAAAAATGTGTTATACTCAATGTTCATTATTATATACTATTTAAGTAGTGTTATCTAGTGTATTGCCTGAGTGGTGCTTTTCACAGTAGTATGTTATAGTGTATTCAATTATATAGACGAAGATAGGAAAATAAGTAATGTTCACTTAAGCGAGCAGAGACAGTGAAAGTCTGCATCGAACACGAAAAGGCGTCCTGGAGTCATGATTTTTTGAAAGTGAATTGCAAATCAGTTTGCAGTTAACTGGGGTGGAACCGCGGGTATTATGCACTCGTCCCCGGACATTTATTGTCCGGGGACGAGTGCTATTTTTATTTTGGAGGGATTTTTCATGACAATCACAATGGAAAAAGTAGTAAGTTTAGCRAAACACAGAGGTTTTGTATTTCCTGGCTCAGATATTTACGGTGGCTTAGCCAACACATGGGATTATGGTCCACTAGGAATTGAGCTTAAGAACAACATCAAAAAAGCATGGTGGCGCAAATTCGTTCAAGAATCTCCATACAATGTTGGAGTGGACGCAGCTATCTTAATGAACCCAAAAGTATGGTCAGCTTCTGGTCATATTGGAAACTTTAACGACCCAATGATTGATTGTAAAAAATGTAAAGCACGTCACCGGGCTGATAAGTTAATTGAAGATGCACTTGAAACTAAAGGAATCGAAATGATCGTTGATGGCCTTTCTTTTGAAAAGATGCAAGAACTAATTAGCGAACATTCTATCACTTGTCCAGATTGCGGCGCGCAAGATTTTACAGATATTCGCCAATTTAATTTGATGTTTAAAACCTCTCAAGGTGTAACTGAAGCATCATCAAACGATATTTACTTACGTCCAGAAACAGCGCAAGGAATTTTTGTTAACTTCAAAAATGTTCAACGTTCAATGCGTAAAAAAATGCCTTTTGGTATTGCACAAATTGGTAAAAGTTTTAGAAATGAAATTACACCAGGTAACTTTACGTTCAGAACACGTGAATTTGAGCAAATGGAACTTGAGTTCTTCTGTAAACCAGGTGAAGACTTAGAATGGTTCGCTTACTGGCGCGATTATTGTAAGAACTGGTTATTAAACTTAGGTTTAACTGAAGATAACATTCGTTTACGTGATCATGATGTAGAAGAACTGTCTCACTACGCTTCTGCTACAACAGATGTGGAATATAAATTCCCATTCGGTTGGGGCGAGTTATGGGGAATTGCAGACCGCACCGATTTCGATTTAAAACGTCATATGGAACATTCAGGTGAAGATTTTAATTATATCGATCCTATTACAAACGAACGCTATGTACCTTTCTGTATCGAACCATCACTAGGTGCAGACCGTGTTACACTTGCTTTCTTGTGTGATGCTTATGCAGAAGAAGCTCTTGAAGGCGACGATAAACGTACTGTTTTAAGATTCCATCCCGCTTTAGCTCCTGTAAAAGCAGCAATTTTGCCTTTATCAAAAAAATTAGCTGAAGGCGCTAACGGAGTATTTGCTGAGTTAAGCAAATCGTTCATGGTGGATTATGATGATTCTCAATCAATTGGTAAACGGTACCGACGACAAGATGAAATTGGTACACCTTTCTGTATTACGTATGACTTTGATTCAGTAGAAGACGGTCAAGTAACGGTTCGTCATCGCGACTCAATGGAACAAACACGTATGCCAATTATTGATGTAAAAGCATATATCGAAAAACACTTAGAGTTTTAAGGTAAACGAATAAAAAAATCCGTCTACACTCCTTCTTCAGGAGCAGTAGACGGATTTTCTTTTTTAGGGAAATATTGCGGTGAACGATCTAGCTGATCAATAAATGACCGGGTCTTTAACCGAATACCAGTTTGTTCTTCATAAATAGTTCGTACAATCTTCTTAATAAATGTTTTCGTTTCTTTTTTTAATGTTAACTTCCCTACTTGCTCAATCGGTACTGTATAAAACGTTCTTATGAGCTTAACTTGCGCAGGAGTTAAACGAATAATATATCGATCAATACTAAAACAGCGATGACATAGGAAACCGATTTGTTGGAATGAAAATGCGAATTCACCTTCCGTTGCACCACAATTTGTACATTGATGTAAGGTTGGATAAATACCAGTGACCGGCAACATTTTCCATTCCACAAATAAAGCAATAGCTTCGGGATCATATTCATCTGAGATTGCATGTAATGCATGTTGCAGTAAATTAAATATGGAAGGTTGTGGAGTTCGATCATCCACTGCTCGATCAATCAATTCCACGATAAAGCTTGCATAAGCAGTCGCTTCAATATCTTGACGAATATGTCGATAAGATTCCACTTGTTCGCCTTGTTGCATAGTCCCCATTCCACGACCCTGTTGAATTAAAAAAGAGCCATGTGTAAAAGGTTGGGTAATTGCAGCCAAGCGACTTGCAGGTTTTTTCGCACCCCTGGCCATCGCTGTAATTTTGCCACCCTCTCGTGAGAAAAGAGTGACTATTTTATTGGCTTCCCCATAATCTTGCGTTTTTAAGACAATGCCTTCTATACGATTCAGCAACTGCCCACACGCCCCTTATTAATACTCGTCGTCACGGAATCCAAAATCACGTAAATGGACTTGTTTGTTACGCCAGTCTCTTTGAACTTTCACCCACAACTCAAGGAATACTTTACTTCCTAATAACATTTCAATATCTTTACGAGCACGCATACCTACTTCTTTTAAAAGTGCTCCCTTTTTGCCGATGACCATACCTTTTTGTGACTCACGCTCAACCATAATAGTCGCTGTCACACGAATCTTTTCACTATCTTCTTCTCTTTTAATTTTCTCAATTACAACTGCAATCGAATGAGGAATTTCTTCATGAGTTAAGTGAAGTAC
>NZ_JBFUKT010000131.1:0-9653 GCF_056400705.1 Paenisporosarcina sp. P5_A11 | reverse complement strand
GTCTATTAGAGGGGGATAGATTAAAGCAAAATAGTATTTTTAAATAGTAGTTTGAAAAAAAATAGGGGGTTGGGACCAAAACATGAAAAAACATTTATTAGCTTTATTAAGCATTTTACTCATATTTTCGGTTGTCTTAGCGGGATGTTCAGAAGAAAAGGCTGAAGAAACCAAATCCAAATCACAATTAGATATAGTCAAAAAGCGAGGTAAATTAGTGGGTGGAGTTAACGCTGATATACCAGGTTTTGGTTATGTAGCATCTGATGGAAGTTATTCGGGAATGGATGTTGATATTACAAAAGCGATAGCCGCAGCTATCTTTGGAGACCCCGATGCAGTTGAATACAGACCATTATCAGCAGAGGAGCGTTTTATTGCTGTTCAAACGGGCGAGGTTGATGTTTTAGCGAGAAATACCACGTATACCACTTCTCGAGACGCTTCTGTTGGACTAGCTTTTGCACCGGTTACGTTTTATGACGGCCAAGGGATGATGGTGCGTGAAGATAGTGGAATTAAAAGTTTAAAGGATTTACAGGGAACACGAATTGCAGTTGAATCCGGCACAACAACCGAACTTAATTTGGCTGACCAAATGCGTAAATTGGGAGTCACTTATGAGCCCGTTGTATTTGATAGTCAAGATGCAGCAATTGCTGCTTATGAAGAAGGAAGTGTAGATGGGTTTACTACGGACCGCTCTGGATTAGTTTCTCGTCGATCTACCTTAGCCAAACCAGAGGAACATTTTATCTTATCTGAGGTATTATCTAAAGAACCGCTAGCTCCTTCAGTAAAAGACGGAGATTCGAAATGGGTAGGCGTAGTGACATGGACTGTATATGCATTGATACAAGCAGAAGAGTACGGAATTACGCAGGGCAATGTAGATACTTTCATCGATAGTGAAGATCCTGAAATTCGTCGTTTCTTAGGTGTTGAAGGGGATCTGGGTGAGCAACTGGGATTACCAAAAGACTTTGTTGTTCAGATCATTAAGGCTGTGGGGAACTACGGCGAAGTTTATAATCGCCATCTTGGCCCAGACACAGTGTTTGATTTAGATCGTGGTCCAAATGAACTTTGGACAAATGGTGGCTTAATGTATTCTCCGCCTTTCCGATAAAATACTAATTTTAGTGTAGAAATGTCGATTATAGATTTAGGCCTGCATACCTTTTCAAACTAGGGGGCAGGCCTCTTCTTTTTAAGTTTAAACAAGAAGAATTAATATTGGAAAAATAACGGTGAGGTGAATCATACGTGAAAAAACTTTCATCTTCGACGTCACCACCTTTTTGGAGAGATAAACGAGTCATTCCCATTCTTCTTCAAGCTATATTTGCTTTATTGGTTATGCTTTTAGGAGCATTCTTTTTCACCAATGCTCTTGGTAGTTTAAAGCAAATGGGAATGAGTTTTGGTTATGATTTCTTAGGTAAAATGGCGTCATTTGATATAGGAGATAAGTTGATTGAGTTTTCTTCGACAGATACTTATGGTAAAGCATTCCTTGTAGGAATTCTAAATACAATTAAAGTCGCTTTAATTGGAATCATTTTAGCTACTATTCTTGGGTTCATCATTGGTATTTCTCGGTTATCGAATAACTGGTTAGCAAAAACAGTGGCTACTGTCTATGTGGAAGTTTTTCGTAATACCCCTTTGTTAGTTCAGATTTTCATTTGGTTTTATGCTGTGTTTTTGAGCTTTCCCAGTATAGAAAAAAGCTTAAATGCATTTGGACTCTTTTATTTTAGTAATAGAGGGACTGTTATTCCTTGGTTCGAGCTAACGCCATCATCCATGATATGGTTCATTTCTCTTTTAGTTGGTCTTTTTCTATCGTATATCGTTTGGAAAGTTAGAATCATAAAACAAGTAGAAACAGGTCAGCGAAAATATCCGTCATTCTGGGCTCTTGGTTCTCTAGTTGGATGGGGAGTAATTACATGGATTTTCACATTACAGTCGCCGCTTTTACTTAGTGTTCCAGTGATTGCTGGACGAGGGTTTGATGGTGGTTACACAATTGGACCAGGTTTTGGTGCACTATTAGTAGCACTTGTCATGTATACCGCTTCCTATATTGCTGAAATTGTACGGGGAGGTATTTTGGCCGTACCAAAAGGACAAGTTGAAGCAGCAAAAGCACTAGGCTTGAAAAGTCCAACTATTTTAAGACTTGTTATTTTACCTCAGGCTATTCGGATTATTATCCCTCCTTTAACGAATCAATATTTAAATCTAATTAAGAATTCAAGTCTAGCTGCAGCGGTAGCGTACCCAGAACTAGTAGGAGTTGGGATCACAGTTCTAAGTCAAACAGGTAAAAGTGTAGAAGTCATATCAATCGTGATTCTAGTCTACTTATCTATGAGTTTATTCACGTCACTCTTAATGAATATATTTAACAAATATACGCAACTAGTAGAGAGGTGAGAAAAGTGAATCGTGAAGAATTTCAACAGACACAACAAGCTCCATATAAACCACTAACACATACAGTGAGCTGGTTGAAGAAGAACTTATTTAGTAGTTGGAAAAACACACTGTTAACGATCGTATTTGGGATCATTAGTTATTTGATAGTGAAGAATTCGATTGTATGGATTTTCTTTAGTGCCGATTGGCAGGTTATTTCAGCTAATTTCAGGTTATTAGCAGTGGGTCAGTACCCGGCAGCAGAAGTGTGGCGGCTATGGATTTGTTTAACGCTTTCTTCGGTACTAATGGGTCTTTCATGGGGATTGTGGAAGGGAACAGTCGCCCACTTAACAATAGCAATGGTAGGAATGTATACGATCTTAGGATGTTTGCCCTTCGTCATGACAGAAACCCGTATATGGTTGCTAGTAAATGTTGTCGTACTAGTGACTGCATATGTAATAGGCAAGAACCGGCCAAAGTTAAAGAAACCACTACTCATCGCCTGGTTTCTCATGTTTCCAGTCATTGTTTTTTTATTAAGTGGTTTTGGTGTATTTAATCATGTTGGCACTAATTTATGGGGTGGTTTTTTATTAACTTTACTAATATCTTTGGTAGCTATTGTTTTTTCTTTTCCACTTGGGTTACTACTGGCGCTTGGAAGAAGAAGCAAATTACCAATAGTTCGTTGGTTCAGCATTGGATATATTGAATTGATTCGAGGAGTTCCCTTGATTACCATCTTGTTTATTGCACAGTTGATGCTGCCGTTGTTTATGGGACATGGAATAGACATCAATAATGTCATACGAGCGATGGTTGGATTCACTTTATTTACTGCAGCATACTTAGCAGAAAACATACGTGGAGGATTGCAATCAATTCCTCGAGGACAATTTGAAGCGGCGGAATCACTTGGACTTAATACAGCATTCAAGATGACATTTATTATCTTACCTCAAGCGTTACGTGCAGTTATCCCGGCGATCGTAGGGCTTTTCATCGGAATATTTAAAGACACTTCCCTCGTTGCTGTTGTAGGCTTAACCGATATTCTGGGCATTGGAAGAAATATAATATCTAATCCTCAGTTTCTAGGGACACAGATGGAAGTATTTTTATTCGTTGCTCTCGTCTTTCTTATCTTTTGCAATATGATGTCCTATGCGAGCAGAAGATTGGAAGTAGCTTTAGGTGTTGGTAAGCGATAAATACGAACTTTAATCCTAAGGAGGGACATGTATGTTTAAAAACTTTGACGCTGATATATCTCTGGAACTCAGGAAAGATATAGTCGTTTGTAATAATGTGAATAAATGGTTTGGAAATTTGCATGTATTAAAAGATGTATCATTAAAGGTTAAGCAGGGTGAAGTTGTAGTTATACTAGGTCCTTCTGGATCAGGGAAATCTACATTTATTCGAACAGTTAACGGGTTAGAAGAAATTCGAAAAGGGGAAATCACAGTTGATGGGATTCCTTTATCCAATGATATTTCTGATATCGAAGCTATTCGAAAAGAAACAGGCATGGTCTTTCAATCATTTAACTTATTCCCTCATATGACCATATTAAAAAACATTACCCTAGCACCTATTTGGGTTCGTAAATGGCCAAAAGCCAAAGCAGAAAAAATTGCATTAGAGTTGTTAGAACGTGTTGGTATTCCAGAACAAGCTCATAAATATCCAGGTCAGCTTTCTGGAGGACAACAGCAACGAGTAGCAATTGCTAGAGCTTTAGCCATGCAACCTAAAATCATGTTATTCGATGAACCAACTTCAGCATTAGATCCTGAAATGATTAAAGAAGTTTTAGATGTAATTAAAACTTTAGCAGGATCTGGAATTACAATGCTCGTTGTGACTCATGAAATGAATTTTGCTCGTGAGGTCGCAGATCGAATTGTTCTTTTTGATTTTGGGGAAATTATAGAAATTGGAACTCCAAGTGAATTATTTGATAATCCACAACATGAGCGAACAAAACTCTTCTTATCACAAATTTTATGAAAAGTTTGTTAGCAACGGTTCAAATATAGAGGACATGTAATATAAAAAAATAGAAATCCAGTAGCTACATTCGCTTCTGGATTTCTTATGAGGTAGCTCGGCGTATGGACAATGAAGTGTTAGATAGACAAAGAACGTCGGCGAATTTCATTTTCTAATAGGCATATAAAATCCGGACAAAGTTTTAAGTCTTTTGCTTTAATATAAGACTCCATCAACAGTTTGGTCGATAGTTTACTCATACGTAATTCACCTCCGATTTCATCAAATTTGCTTCTATTTTTTTATAAATAAGAATATATTGGTAGGCAATCTTGGTGTAATTTAAATCTATCAGATTGTTAGGTTAAGAACAATCGTTCGGTTATCCACAATATTCTGTGGATGGATTGTGATTAACTTGTGAATACAATAGGTAATTGTATAAGGTAAGGCAGATGAAATGTGTATAAACTTATCCACAGACTCGAAAATATGAAAAATTTGTCGAAACATTTTTTTGGGAAATAGTTAGATTATCATGTCCTACCGCAAAAAAACTAGGAAGATTTCTATATAGAAAACTGGACAAATAGTTATAGGTATTAAAACACCTTTGAATTTAGCACTCACATAAGTGCTAAATTCAAAGGTGTTTTATCCTGGATCAAAATGTTTTGAGACTCACAATCTAGATATGCTGTTTTCAGACGTGGAACGAAATTTTTCAGACGTGAAGCCCTTTTTTTCAGACGTGAAGCTCAAAAAGTCAGACTGAGCGATAGCTCAGCCTTTAAAAAACTAATATTCTTAATTTGTATCTTTCTTCAGCTATCTGACAATATCACGATAAACGGTTAATTCACGTAGTGTTTCTTCATTTATTTCTATACCTAATCCTGGCTTATCAGTTAATCGTATATAAGGGACATCATAAGCCAAATTGCCAATATCCTTCGAGAACTTTAATGGACCAGTTAGTTCTACCGAGCTAATATTTTTTTTGGAAAAAGCAACATGATATCCTGCTGCTGATCCAATAGAGGATTCGACCATTGAGCCAATTTGACAATCTAATCCAGCGAGTTCTGCTTGATGAGCCATTTTTACTGAAGGGTAAATACCACCACACTTCATTAATTTAATGTTCACTTTATCAGCAGCACGTTTTTGGATGATTTCCAGCATTTCACGAGATCCCTTTAAGCCTTCATCAATCATTAAAGGAATTATTGATTTTGACTTAATTTCAACCATACCATCGATGTCATCTGCCACCACTGGCTGTTCAATCCAATCAAGATTACAATTTTGCAATTTCTTTAAAGCCACTAAAGTTGTAGCACTATTTTGCCAACCTTGGTTTACATCAACGCGAATGGCAATATCTTCGCCTACGCGAGCACGAACTGCTTGAATTCGCTTAACATCTTGTTTGATATTTGTTCCAACCTTCATTTTAAAGGATTGGTAGCCCTTGGTAACATGTAAAGCAGCTTCATTTGCCATCAATTCAGGCTCGGCAATACTTAGGACGTGTGTGAGGGAAAACTCGTCATGGTAACGACCGCCTATGAGTTGAAAGACGGGTTGCTGTAATTTTTTTCCGATGATATCATAACACGCAATATCGATGGCTGCTTTTGCGGTAGGTGCTGAATAAATGGTTTTGTTCATTAAATCATGGAGTCTCTCGATTTCCAATGGATTATGTCCCAAAACTACAGGAGCCAACGTATTTTTTATGATGTGATATGTGCTTTCCCATGTTTCACCTGTCACGTGTTCGTCAGCCACAGCTTCACCATATCCCGTAATGCCTTCGTCAGTTTCGATTTTCACGATAACTGAAGGCATAAAGTTATATGTTTGGTAACTGATGACAAAAGGTTGGTGAAGAGGTAAATGAATGGCATATAAATAAATGGCTGTAATTTTCATCTATTAAACATCCTTTCTCGATTTTCTGGTATATAAAAGATGATATGTATATCTACAAGCGATTCAAGGCAAATCAATTGTTAAAACTAAATCCTTGTGCGTAATAATAAGCTTTCTAGTCCTTTGCGTCAATTTAAGGGTAAGTTGAAAATTAACTCGTTCTGTGCATAGTCATTATATGTAGTTAATTAAAAGATGCCATTTTCAAATAATTAGAAAACAGCAAAAGCGACTTCGCTTTTGCTGTTTATTAGTTAATCTTGTCGGACATCTAAATACACTGGACGAATCGTTCCCCACGGTGAGACATCGAGTGTTACGGCTAAATTACGTGCTTTTTCAAGGTCCGGTCCAGTTCCTTGTTCTACGTAATACTGCTCAAGTTGGGGAGCGGTAATGAGTTCGTTGTAATAAGTTCCTCGAATAGATCCAAAGAAAGCTTGTGAATCGATTCGGTCAATGACAGCATAACCGTCGTCACCTTGTTTTAATGTGAAGTAGATTTCACCATTCTGCAAAGAGTCTGAAGGTTTTAAGTCAGGATATTGTAGCAAAACATATTCCCCATAAAACGGATCAACTGGATCGAACGGTTCTGCTCTTAAAACAAACTGTTCACCTAACCACGAAGTTGCGTAAAAGCTCAAGACAATCAGTGCAATAAAAAGACTTTGTAAAGCAGGGAATAAGAACGATCTCATGTTGCAACACCTGCTTTCTTCCGGTTTACATACCATGCGATTCCTGAGAGGACAAAGAGCAAAATGGCACCGACTAGGAAGAAGAGAGACATGTCGAGTCTTTCCCATGCATAAATGAAGTAAAGAACAAATTGAACAGCAATAAAATAGACAAAGCCAAAAGTAAGTGGTCTATCTTGCCGATGTGCAATGACTAAATACGCGAGAGCTACGATTTCAGCTACTATGGCGAGCGCAATAGCTGTATCATCGAATAACAATAAACCAACTGCCCCTAAAACAGAAATCCACGTAATTGATTGGAAGCGTAGATAAGTGAGTACTAAGACACCTACAGAAACAACTAATAATGAGATGGACTCCACTAAATTTATTTCGGGAAATGATAAATCCATTGCACCTCTAATTGTCAAGTAGACAACTAATTGAAAAGCTCCAACTACTAGAGTCAAAGGCCCCAACAAACGTTCTTTTTCTGGAACACTTAGAAGCAGAAAAACTAGCGTAAACAGAGTCCAAATTGGCCATAATATTGTCTCGTAATCTACGAGTATCCATAGCATTAAACCTGATGCGAAAAGCAGCAACCAACTGAATATCATAGAAGAATCAATATGGCTAAAATAGAACCAGGCTAGTGTTACAGCAAGGAAACAACCCCATTCAAACCAACTCATAGTAGGGATCGACATCATTAACACGAATGCTCCAGCAATAAAAGCAATTAAAGCATACGGGAACTGACGCCAGTAAAAATAGTGGGCGAGAGTCACAATAAATATAGCCCATGGTAAAATCGAATTTGATACCGAAAAATGAAAAGCCTGAACGGTTACAATAATGCTTGCTCCAAACATTGCAAGTCCTATGAGACGAAAAATGATGGCACGACCGAAGTTTTTACGTTCCGCTAAATAGCCGAAACCGTAAAACATCCACATCAGTAATTGAACCAAGCCTATTTTCAATAGAGCTGGCATTACCTGCCAATTCGCTGCAATGAAACTAAACACTGCAAGTGAAAAGAAAATGAGTCCAATAATTAAGAGCAGCGGAAGTTTGGTAGGTTTTGGTTGTTGGTTTTCAAAAGTTAGAATCTTTTTAACCGCTACTTGGTCGATAAATCCTTCTTTTTCCCAACGCTCCAATTTACGTTCAAGATCCACAACGACACCCCCTTTATTTTACTTCTATTATATTCCCTTATTATATGAATAGACAGATGATTACATTATTTTATTCTGAAAATTCAGGTAACATTTTATTTGAAAATAAAAGAGAAAGGGGGGAGTACTTTGGGCAGTGTTTATTTCTTTTTACGAATGATTGATCGATTGACTTCTTGCAGGGATGCGAATCCAGTAAGCGCTAATGAAACGTCAATATCATTAATGAAATCATTTAACACATGTCGAACCCCGTTTTCTCCAGCTACAGCTAATCCGTAAACAAAAGGGCGTCCCAGTAGTACCGCATTTGCCCCTAATGCTTTCGCTTTAATGACATCAGAGCCTCTTCTAATCCCACTATCTAGTAAGATAGGAACTACTCCTTGAATTACTTCTGCGATTGAAGGTAAGGCTTCGAATGATGAGATACAGCCATCGAGCTGTCTGCCACCATGATTAGAAACAATTACTCCATCTACTCCATAATGTAACGCTTTACGCGCATCCTCTTCATGAAGAATTCCTTTTAATAAAACAGGAAGTTTGGTGTGATTTTTTATCGTCCCAAGATCATCCCAAGTTAAGGAAGGATTAAATATCACATCTACTATTTTTCCAATTACATCGGGATCATCACTAGAAGGATTACTACCCAACCGACTTAGGAAAACAGGGTCATGTAGATAATTAGCTGATCCTTTTCCAAGTTTCAGAGGTGAATAGCCATTGTTTAAATCTCGTTCTCGATTTCCTAAAAGAGCCGTGTCTACCGTAATGACAATAGCCGAATAACCTGATTCTTCCGCACGTTTAACCATACTTAAAGCCAGTTCTACATCCTTAGACCAATACAATTGAAACCAGCGTGGCGTAGTCCCAAGATTTGCAGCAATCTCTTCTAAAGAATATGACGATAACGTACTAGCGATAAACGGGACTCCGTGATGAGCGGCCGCTCTTGCTGAAGCAAGCTCACCATCTGGATGGAATATGCTCTGTACTCCTACAGGGGCAATTGCAAAAGTAGAAGGGAAGGTAGTACCTAATACTTGCGTTGAGGTATCCCGAATGCTGACATCATTCAAAACTCGCGGAACAATATGCCAGTCATCAAAAGCATTAACATTTGCACGTAACGTACTCTCGGCACCAGAACCACTGTTTACATATGTAAAAGGACCTTTTTCTATCGATTCAGAAGCCATGTGTTCTAATAGTTGAACGGAATGTGGTAATTCGATATTTAATATAGAATTTGTCATAAGGTTTCTCCTTTCGAAAAGCTTTTACTTAGTATAGGGGACTAAATATGTTCTATCAATGGAATTTGCGGAATTTTCTTATAAATAAAGGCACTGTTAAACGATAATCTTGTTTATCGTACATTTACTCTAGGCGCAAATGTACTCTTTTGTTT
>NZ_JBFUKT010000130.1:0-9672 GCF_056400705.1 Paenisporosarcina sp. P5_A11 | reverse complement strand
CATTATTCGCTTAAAACAAGTCCAAGCCCCGCTTGAGCTAGGTTCTAATGAACAACCGAATTATGAAACTATTTTTAAATATGCTCCACATGGACTCATATTAACCTCTACTTCTGGAAATATTCTAGAAGCCAATCAAATGATTGAAACAATTTTTGGTATTCCCGCAAGCGAATTAATAGGCGAAAATGCTAAGTTAATTTATCAATTGTTACCCGACTCACAATATGATTTTAATCAATTTTTTAAAGAACTTCTATCAAGAGGCTCCGCAAAAGTAATAATTCCTAAAGTAGATGCTGATGGGGCAGTGAGGTTTTATCAATTCAATTCCAGTTTAAATAAAAGTGTTGATATGTACGTGACCATAATACGAGATGAAACGGAAAAAATTCAACTAAAGAAGCAAGTTGAACATAGTGGATCACTATCTACGCTCGGACAATTAGCTGCAAGTATTGCTCATGAGATTCGTAATCCACTGACCTCTCTAAAGGGATTTACGMAATTGCTCACTCATCAAGTATCAAAAGAAGGTAGTAAGTACCTTGAAATAATAAATAGTGAGCTAAATCGAATGGAATCAATCCTAAATGAATTCTTAGTGTTATCAAAACCAGCTGAACGATCTTTTCAGTCTATTTCTTTATCATCCTTACTTTCACAGGTTGTTGATTTTATGTATCCCCAAGGAATACTTCAAAATATTGAACTTGATTTTGTTTCATGGGATCGAGAATCAGACGGCATTTTTGGTGATGCGTACGAATTAAAAAAAGTGTTTATGAATATTCTTAAAAACGCAACTGAAGTGATGCCCCACGGAGGGAAAGTTTTAATTACTCAATCTCAAATTGATGATAAACAAGTACGTGTGTCTATAKTAGATCAAGGAGAAGGCATGACTTCAGATCAAATGCATAAAATATTTTTACCGTTTTACACTTCAAAAGAACAAGGTACCGGATTAGGATTATCACATGCATTTCAAACCATAGAGGAACACGGAGGAAGTATTGAAGTTGAAAGTGAGCCTAGTCAAGGAACCACTTTCCATATTCTGCTACCCATTTATCATTTAGATGCCATGGATGAAAAGACAACCCACAATCCAAACCCTATAAAGCCTATTAGGGAAGTAATATCTTCAAAATGAAGCTTCACTTAAGATTAGAAGTGGTCCTAATGTAGATTCGCTCATAGTCGACATGAATTCGCTGATAGACGACAAGTAAACGCTCATAGAATTGGCTAATCAATCGTTTCGCGCATAGTCGACATGAAACCGCGAATAGACGACAAAAATCCGCTCATAGTCGACACAGAACTGCGAATAGAAAGAACGCCATAATGATAGAGCTGAATTGTTAGGGACATCCATCTTTGCTGGACGTCCCCATTTTTGTTAAACGCGGAATAGTCGATAAGACAACGCATTTTGACAAAGTTCTTTAGTTCCCTATATACTAGTTTTAAGTAGATATATTGAGAATAAGGTGAAATAGATGAAATCAGAAGAACTAACACAATCATTAAAGTTATTTATTGTGCTTTCAAGAGCCTATAAAACATTACATGAATGCACGAATCAATTTTTTCAAAAGAATGGATTAAACCCGACTGAATTTGCAGTTTTAGAGTTACTGTTCCATAAAGGAAGACAACCTTTACAGAAAATCGGTAATAAAATCTTATTAGCTAGTGGATCAATTACGTATGTAATTGATAAGCTTGAAAAAAGAGGATTTATTCACCGTGTATCTTGTCCATCTGACCGTAGGGTGACGTTTGCTGAAATTACTCCTGAAGGGGAAGCATTTATGAATGAACTGTTTCCCGAGCATGAGAAGCAGTTACATGAGATGATGAGTGCTCTTGATTCAGACGAAAAGGATCAAATGATTGTCTTACTGAAAAAGTTAGGTTTATCGATTAAAGATTTATCTTATTAAAATAAAAAATTCCGGCTCAACTAAATGAGCCGGAATTTTTTATTTTTTTGMTGCTATAGTTTCGCCCATTTTCAAGAACGCATCTGTTTGGTTCACGCTCTTTTGATCGAAAATGGTAAGACGAACAATTAGATTTCCTTGTTCAAAAACAAAGCCAGATACTGTACCCAATTCAAAAGTTGTTTGGTAGCCACTTGGATTCAAGACACCTTCGCCTTTTGGCAATTTATCTGAACCAATCTCTATTGGTTCTTTGTTAATACTGACCGATGTGATTGTTTCGTGCATATTTTTTGCGATGATTTCTAAAGAAGCATCATCTTTTGAGATGGTTTCAACTCGCATAGAAACAGCTGGATTATCATCCAAGTAAAGTGAATCTTTATTAGGCTCTTCACCTGTTAAAGTAAAACCATCTAGTTTGTATAGTGAATAATTTTGTTCTTCACTATCAGTTAATTTAGCAGTAGCCTCTTTTACTTCATTATTAACTGAATAGGTAAGTGTCTTCTCAGAATCCCTATTTTCTGAAGTTGTCGGTTCTTCGACATTCTCTTCAGATGTTTCTTCACCGGTAGTCTCACCAGATTCTACTTGAGTATCTGTTTCATCCTCATTCTCTTTTGATTTATTCGTTGAGTTGCATGCGGCTAGCATGGAGATAGCAAAAGTAAGTGATGCAAATAAAAGCCATGTTTTTTTCATGTTTAAGTTTCTCCTTTGAGTAGTAGTCATGTTGTAATGAAATAAGGTTTTAAGTGTTAAAAGGAAGAATGAGAAATAACAGAATCGTCATCGTGATGTGTGCAATTATGATGAGTGGCATACTTTTTTTCCATTCGTATAAAATTCCCCATAGCATCCCAGAAGTAACTGCTGCAAGGACGCCTAGCCAAAATCCACTGAACGACATAGACAATCCAAAAAGTAACGAAGCAACTAATACAGCAAAGAATGGACTCATATAATCCTTTAATTTTTGTTGAATAAACCCGCGCCAAAACAATTCTTCACCTGGTGCAATAATCAACATCAATAATAAATAGTGCCATACTGTGGTTGGTCCATAAACACTTAGAAATCGCTCTACTGAAATCGCTATATCATCAGTAAAAATAGAGGCAAGCCGGTAAGCGGTTGCAATAAGTCCATAGGTCAGTGTACCATACCCTATGCCAAAGACTAAGTATTCCCAGGTTTGCACTTCGTCTTCCATCTTTACAAGAACGAAAGATAAGGCCATAAATAATAGCATGGTAAATGTATACATATACCAAAAAATAGTTTCGTTCATAAATGTGAATAGAAGTAATACATAGACGCCAACTAGCATGACGATCCATCGTAAATTAGGAGCTAAAATATTCAATTATGAAACCTCCTGTACCGTATTAAAAAAATTCACTCTTATTCTCCTTCTGTCATGGGTGAAGACTCTTCTTCTTTAAGGTATAATATTTTATACCGTTTGTGATTCACAACTGTCTTTTCTTCAACCGCGAGTTTCTCAAAGTTTTCCATTATGGAAACATTTACGATAACCGAGTTTTCATTTACTTTTTCTACAATTCCTTGCAAGCCATCTTTAAACTCAATGATTGATCCAACCGTCGCAATTTCCACAAACTTCAGCTCCTTCATGCTCTCATACTCAATAGTTTGCATGAAATTTTTTGTAACGTAAAGTATTTTCTGAAAACAACATTAAATCATGATTAATTTTATTAATAAAGGGGCATTAATATGAATACATATGAACAACAACTAGAAGAATTAAAAGAAGGAAACATTGCGTCCATCACAATTGAAAAAGAAAATTTTTTAGAATTTCGTGAAATTCTTATTCTACGAGAAGATTTTAAGCATTTTCGCGGAATTGCAAAACAAGGCGGACTCGTTATTTATACATATGAAGAGAATGCGAGAAGTTGAAAAATGTCGTATTTTGTCGGAATGAAAGTGTGTTATTTCGCTAAAATAAGTGTATAATAATGGATAAAAAGGCTTGTTAAAGGAGGTATAATGTGACAGAATCAATTCTTGAGGAATTGGAACAAACTAGAGAGAAAATGATTAAGTCTGCGCTAGAGAATGGTTTTGGAAACGTTAATACCATCCAACTAAGTGAAAAGGTAGATCAACTTTTAAATGCTTATCATAGGAAAAGTTATCCTGAAAATCCTACATACAATTTGAATTTAATCAAAAACTAAGCGAATAATCGCTTAGTTTTTTTTCTTTTTGTTAATATTATCAGATTAATTTTATATTCTTGATATAGTAATTTGGTATACTTATACAATTAGTGTAACAATTGGAATAAGGGGGAATTGCATTGTCAAAATTAAATAAATTAAGAAGAACGTTAAATGAAGCAATCGTAGGGCGAGAAAAAGAAATTGATTTAATGATAATTGCATTAATTCAAGGAGGGCACGTTTTACTCGAAAGTGTTCCTGGTTCAGGAAAGACGATGATGGCCAAATCGTTTGCCCATTCGTTTAAAGGGAAGTTTAAACGTCTTCAGTTTACTCCAGACGTCTTACCTTCAGATGTAACTGGAATTAGTTATTTCGATCCTAAATCGCAAGAATTTATCATGCGTCCAGGTCCTGTAGTGACAAATATATTACTTGCAGATGAAATTAATCGTGCTACACCAAGAACACAATCAAGTCTTCTAGAATCCATGGAAGAAAAACAAGTGACAATTGATGGCGAAACTATTCAATTGCCAGAACCATTCATGGTAATAGCAACTCAAAACCCAGTTGAGTCTCAGCAAGGCACTTTTTCATTACCTGCAGCGCAGTTAGATCGCTTTTTGTTCCGTATCGAAATTAATTATCCAAGTTTTGAAGAAGAACGAAAGATATTAAGAGAGTTCAGTCAAGCACCTGGTGCAGTAAAATCTTTATCAATCATTGAAATCCAAGATGTTCAACAATGGCGAAGTGATGTAAGAAAAATTACCGTTCATGATGACATTGAGACATATATTTTACAAATCATTCATGCCACTCGACAGCATCCTCATGTGGAACTAGGTCTAAGTTCGCGTGCATCGCTGGCACTTCTTCATGCTGCTCAAGGACATGCTTTTATTAAAGGGCGATCTTATGTTATCCCAGATGATGTTAAATTAATGGTAGCCCCACTTTCCACACATCGTCTAATGTTGACGGCTGAAGGCATGTTAATTCGTGAGCCAGCAGATATTCTCAGGGAAATCATTGAATCCGCTCAAGCACCTGTTGAGGCAATGGCAAGATGATTTGGCAACGAGATTATTATGGAGCAACAAAAACGAATTGGGTACTTACGATTATTTTACTTTGTTTGACGATGTCAATGATCCTCGTGCAATATGTTGCTGCAGGAGTTTTTTGTTTTTTCGGTGTGATAACTTTTATGCAAATGCTGTATTTTAAACAGGTTGGTCAGAAATTGACGTTACTGAACAATAAGAAAAGAAGTCGCATGCTCAAAGGTGGCCAATCCAATTGGGAATTAACTTTTGAAAACAAGGGACTACCTATTTGGAATGGACAATTGAGAATATATTTTCAAGATGCGGTAAAACCACTTGTTAATTTGCAAGTAGGTCATTCTCAGCTCATTGAAATTGTGGTTCCATTAACGATTGGTAGAAATGAAGTCGTGACAGTTAAAATACCAATTGAAGGTCAAAAAAGAGGATTGTCCAGATTAAAGCAATTGGAGTTAACCGTCCCTCACTTATTCGGGGAAGGGTCGGTCGCACTTGTTCATAAACCTCTATTATTAATGGAGCAAATGGTTTATCCACGTATGTATCCATTAAAGAATGTGCGAAAAGCTTCTCCATTAAAACCAGGGGATAGCGAGTACAAACATTCGTTATTTCAAGACTTATTTTCACCTGTTGGTACGAGAGATTACGAACTAGCAGATCAATTTCATCATATTCACTGGAAAGCCAGTGCAAGAATGCAAAAGCTCCAAACAAAAGTTTTTACACAAGTGGCAAATGAATCCGCATTACTCGTACTGAACGTGGAAAATCGTTACTCCATTATTGCGGATTTAGAAGAACGCATTGAGGAAATTGCCTCTTTTGTTGATTATTTCTATCGCGAAGGAATACCATTTGCACTTACCGTCAATGTCAGGTCTTTTGGGGTGACGCCTTATTTGTACTTGCCAATAGGCGATGGACAAAAGCAACGTCAAAAAGCAATGGAATTGCTTTCAATCCTATCAAAGAATGATAATACAATTCCTTTTAATCGGATGTTGTCACATTTGGTTATGCATGAAAACTTGCCAGTATCAGTTGTGATTTTCACTCATGATGTAAATGAGATGGCTTCTTATGTAGCGAAATGGTCGAATAATATACATGTAAACATTAGAGTAAATCAAAATCTTGGAGGTGAGATAGGATGGAAAAATCAACCCCTTCAAGGTCGTTAGTGCAATATGAATCGTTTGGAAAGTTTTTGCAAGATGCATGGTTAGTTTCTTTTCTAGTGTTATTCATGCCGAATGAAACATTAATTTCACCACATTATATTTGGATAGCAGTGTTATTTAGTATTGCTATAGCAGTTAACCTTTTATTTTTGAAAACTGGATACCAAATAGCTATTTCGCTAGTTGTTTCAGTTATTGTCGGATCGATTGTATTTATTTTTAATGCTCCATTTTGGCTGTTTCTCTTCATTATGGCCTTTTCAGTTTGGCGAGTTCAGGAGCGATATGCAAAAATACAAGAAGATGCCACGCATGATGGTTCATTCTTTACTCTATTAGTGGTGATGTTTGCAATATCTTACTTTTTAATAACGGTATTTAATAAAACACAGGTAGTTCGAGATGTATTTATATTAGCGATTGTTGGATCCGTATTGTTTGTATTAGATCGGATAGTTGTTCAATGGTTACGGTCAAAGAATTCAACTCAAGTACCTTTTTCAAAAGTACTTTTTATTTACATGAGTATCATCAGTTTTGCAGCAGTTGCCTTTGCTTTGATGTTGGGAATAGGAAGCAAGGCTAGAGAATGGTTTGTCTTATTATTTGGTGACATTATTGAATTGATTTTATATCCGGTAGGTGTGGTATTTGTCTGGTTACAAAGTATTTTTAMTCAATTCTCTCAAGAACCTGAAAGTAAAAACTTAATGAAACCACAGAAAATAGAAGCAAGGCCCCAACAATTTCAACAATTGGATTGGTTAGACGCACCTGGTGATTTTCCTTGGCTTGCCATAATTATCAGTGTAAGTATCCTTGGAATTGTAATAATCATTTGGCGTTTATCAAAGAATAAAACTGAAAAAGTTGAAGTTGCTGAAGAGCAAACTCTATATGAAAGAAGTGTTAGCAACCTTAATAAAGAAGAAGAAATGCCATCAACCACATGGCTTTATTCGATGAATACAAACTTGGTACGAGATAAATATCGTGAATTTGAAAGTGAAGCAGGACAAATGGGATATAGCAGGCAACAAAATGAGACAGTTCGGGAATGGTTTAACCGAGAAGGATGGCAGGTATCTGAAAACTTTTATGAAGTCTATAATTTAGTGCGTTATAGCGGGCAGCAAATGAATGCTCAAGATGGAGAATGGTTTATGATTGAATTAAAAAAACTTTTATTAAAATATTTTGATAAAGATGTTTAAAGAAAAAGAAATGTGGGCATATTATAAATGAACACAGCAACATTCTCATTTCCCCCTTTTTATAGGACACATTTCCCGAGAGGAATGTGTCCTACTTTTTTTGTGTACATATGTTTCTCCTGTCATATTTATTACTCTTCAAATTATGAAATTTATGAGAACTTAAAAAGAATTTTTCTGTTTTCTGAATGTTGCGATGCTTAAGTCTAGGAACTTTGATAAACTAATATAATAATTAATATCAACACCTTGGAGGTTACATAATGAGTCGAAAAGCAAAAGTTGGATTTGTAGGAACTGGAGTTATGGGCAAAAGTATCGTTAAACATTTGCTTGCTGCAGGTCATGAAGTATCAATTTACACACGTACGAAAGAGAAGKCAAAAGATTTACTAGATTTAGGTGCAAAGTGGGCAGAGTCGCCTGGTGAAGTTGCTGTTCAAGTGGAAGTCATTTTCACAATGGTTGGTTATCCATCAGACGTTGAAGAAATCTATTATGGAGATACAGGCATTTTTGAAAACGGCAAGCCAGATCTGATTGCTATCGATTTGACAACATCAACACCAACTCTTGCTATAGACCTTTACAAAAAAGCACAAGCAGTTGGTATGAGTTCACTTGATGCCCCCGTTTCTGGAGGAGATGTTGGAGCAAAATCAGGTAAATTATCGATTATGGTCGGAGGAGACAAAGATGTTTTCGATAAAATTCAGCCGATGTTTTCTTTATTCGGTGAGAATGTAGTTTATCAAGGCAAGGCAGGAGCGGGGCAACATACAAAAATGGCAAATCAAATCGCTATCGCTTCCACGATGATTGCGGCTTGTGAAGCTATTACCTATGCAAAAGAGGCTAAGCTCGATCCAGAATTGGTTTTAAAATCAATTACGACAGGTGCTGCAGGATCATGGTCATTAACAAATCTAGCGCCACGAATGTTAAAAGGTGATTTTGAAGCTGGTTTTTATATGAAACACTTTATTAAAGACATGGGCATTGCTCTGGATGAATCCCGAAAAATGAATGTAACACTTCCTGGTTTAGAAATGGCTTATTCCATATATCGGAACTTGGCAGAGCTAGGTTTTGAAAATGAGGGAACACAAAGTTTAATAAAGGCGTACGACAAATAGAATAAAAATAGTGGGGTGTTAGAGTGGACCAGCAACAAACGACTCCTCGGAGTCCAATAGCTCTTTATCTATCATTACCGATTTTATCTTGGGCTTTTTATGATTTTGCTAACACGATATTTTCATCTAATATTAACACTATTTTTTTTCCTTTCTATACTGATGAAGTCATTGGAACCAGTGAAGCAAGACAACAAGTTGCCAGCACGTTTGTTTCGTATGCGAATGCAATCGCGAGTTTTTTCTTAGTCATGTTTTCTCCTTTATTCGGTGTGTGGATTGATCGAACAGGATATAAAAAGAGATTTATCGTGTGGTTTGCTTCAATATCAATCATCGCCACTTTTATGATGGGGGTGTTTGGGGGAATTGAAAGCGATTCACTCTTGTKGGGAGTTCCACTGTCCTATGCCTTAGTTGTTATTAGTTTTGTAATAGCAAAATTCTTTTTTAACTCGAGTCTTGTATTTTATGATTCCATGATGAGTGATTTAGGTTCGAAACAAGAGATGCCATTAATATCCGGATTTGGAGTAGCGGTGGGGTATATCGGTACAATCCTTGGGTTACTTGTTTATTTGCTTGTTAGTGATGGTGAATTTCACAGAGCATTCATTCCAACAGCCATTTTATATTTTCTGTTTTCGTTGCCATTATTTTTTATAAACAAAGATACACCTATACCTAAAAATCAACGTGTCAAAGGTTCATTCTTTGATGGCTACAAAGAGATTATCAGCACTTTTAAAGATATGAAATCTCATAAATCCGTTTTTACATTTATGATTGCATTTTTCTTTATTAACGATGCGATTGCCACAACAATAGCAATGATGGCGATTTATGCCACCGTTATAGTTGGTTTTTCATCTGGACAATTCATTATTCTTTATCTGGTATCCACTATTTCCACCG
>NZ_JBFUKT010000129.1:0-9726 GCF_056400705.1 Paenisporosarcina sp. P5_A11 | reverse complement strand
ATGCGGAATGGTCGCTTATAAAAAAGGCAGAGCCTTTAACCAAGCAGGGAAAATCTTACTAGAGCCCGATGCAGAGGACGATTTATCCATAAAGGCTACTGTAGAAGGTAGGGACAAGTTCCATATAAGCGTGAAACAAACGCAAGATGGGAAAATTCTAGCTTCTTGCAGTTGTCCGCCGGTCGGATTTGTAAAGACTTACTGTCATCATATTGCAGGTGTTCTTTTGGCAATCGATGAAATACAACAACGGGACAATCCCATGACTGCTAAAATGCTGGGTTTATTTACTCAGCAAGCACCGAGACCAAGAGGAAAACGGCTTCATTTCGATAAGAGGCAGGTTCTCCAAGTGGAATTTAGCTGTAGCCCTGTGTTTCTCAGGAAGACAGGCTATGTATTGGGGATATCAATAAAAGCCGGGACTGAAAGATTGGATAAAATCGAAAACCTAAGAGAATTTTTGAAGAAAGTCGAGCAAAGAGATTCGTATGAATGCGCTCCAGATTTTTTGTATAGTCCGGAAATCTATAGTTTTGACAAAGAAACAGAGGACGTCATTCTATTCTTAGTGAAAAGCCAGCGTATTGCAGAAGATTTGCATCAAATAAAAGATATACTGGTCATTTCCGCGTCCGATTGGGAGCAGCTACTGCCTTTATTGCTGAAAGTTMCGTTAGTGAAGGTGATCCATGCTGGAAGGTCGGTTGACGGTCTCCGCTTGGAGAAAGAATTGCCTTTGTCTTTTCGATTTGACCAAGCTCGTTCAGGTGGTTATCAACTGAATGTTGACGGATTAGAAGAGATTCTAGTGTTAAAAGCTTACGAAACAGCATTTTCTGGAGGGGCATTCATTCAAATGTCCGCAGAAGACATCGACCGACTGGCCGAACTAAAAGAACTGATGGAAGGGTCAGAAAAGCAGCTCATCATTTCTTCTGCTCAAATGGATCATTTTCTGGAAACGGTTATTCCTGGATTAGAGCGACTAGGGACAGTACATATTGCAGATTCGATTACTGAACGGTTGGTGGAAACACCGCTTCGCGCAAAATTGTTTTTGGACCGCATCAAACATCGCCTGGTGGCTGGGGTGGAGTTCCATTATGGTCATCTGGTCATCAATCCATGCGAAGAAACGGAAGATGAGTTCCGTCACTATCCGGGCGTCCGACGACAGCGTAATAAAGAACAAGAAATTATGAAATTGATTCAAGGCAGCTCTTTTAATCAGACAGATGGTGGTTTTTACATGCACGACGAAGAAGCGGAATATCATTTTCTGTTTCACGTCGTTCCGGATTTAGAAAAATTGGTTCAAACTTATGCCACGACCGCGGTGAAATTACGTGTACAAAAAGCGTATACCGGTCCGAAAATCAAAGTAGAAATCGGGGAAAGAACGGATTGGCTGGCTTTCCGTTTTGACCTTCAAGGAATTCCAGAATCAGAAATTAAGAAATTATTGAAGTCTCTCGAAGAAAAGCGGAAGTATTACCGGATTCCGAGCGGTACGTTAATGTCTCTGGAGACAAAGGAATTCTTGGCATTGAACGACTTCCTGCGCGACTTGGGAATAACATCAGATAATTTCGATGAGGAAGAAGTCCGTGTACCTTTGATTCAGGGAATGCAGCTGGTTGATTCTCTAGAAAACGGCCAACTAGTGGATCCAGGAAAAACGTTTGCTAAGCTAATGAAAAATTTATATCGTCCTGAGGACTTGAATAGTGAAGTGCCGGAGAGTTTAGAAAGCGTGCTCCGTGATTACCAGAAAGTCGGATTCAGATGGTTCAGGTTGCTGGCCAAGTATAAATTTGGAGGCATTTTGGCTGACGATATGGGGCTTGGCAAAACACTGCAAAGCATTACTTTCATCTTGTCGGTGCTTCCGGATATTCGTGCCCGGAAGTTGCCGGTATTGATAGTAGCACCTTCATCTTTGATCTATAACTGGAAGAATGAACTGAAAAAATTTGCTCCAGTTATAAATGCAGGCATTATAGACGGCAATAAAGAAAAAAGAGCGTTTTTATTAAAAGAAAGTGCGGGATTGGATGTCATCATTACATCTTACCCAGTCTTACGAATGGATAGGGCGCTGTACCGTGACAAACACTTTCACTCTTTATTTTTAGACGAAGCACAGGCATTTAAAAACCCTGTTACCCAGACGGCAAAAGCAGTCAAAGCGATTCAGGCAGAATACCGTTTCGCCCTTACTGGGACACCAATCGAAAATTCGTTGGATGAATTATGGTCGATTTTCTCAGTAGTTTTTCCAGAACTGTTGCCGAATCGAAGACTCTATAGCGAGATGAGACGGGAAGATATAGCAAAACGAGTACGCCCGTTCATTTTACGGAGGTTGAAAAAAGAGGTCTTGAAAGAACTGCCTGATAAAGTCGAAATCATCCAGATGTCCGAATTGCAAAAAGAGCAGAAGAAGTTGTATGCCGCTTATTTAGCGGAATTGAAACAAGATGCTTTAAAGCATTTGAACAAAGACAGCTTTAGAAAAAATCGCATCAAAATTTTAGCTGGATTGACGCGGCTTCGGCAACTATGCTGCCACCCTGCTTTATTTGTTGAAGGATATGAAGGTGGGTCGGCTAAATTTGATCAATTGATGGAAATTGTGGAGAAATGCCGAATCTCAGGAAGACGGGTTTTGATATTTTCCCAGTTTACGCAAATGCTAGGTATTATCGCACAGCGATTGAGTAAAAGTGGCCACCCTTATTTTTATTTAGACGGCAAAACACCTCCTATGGAACGTGTAGAATTATGCAACCGGTTCAATGAAGGAGAAGGGGATTTATTTCTCATTTCCTTAAAAGCAGGTGGTACTGGATTGAATCTGACAGGTGCTGATACGGTTATCCTGTATGACCTTTGGTGGAATCCAGCGGTCGAGCAGCAAGCTGCAGACCGGGCACATCGCATGGGGCAGAAAAATGAAGTTCAGGTCATCCGCTTGGTGGCGAAAGGAACCATTGAAGAGAAAATTACCGAACTTCAAATGAAAAAGCAAAACCTGATTGACGAAGTTATCCAGGCAGGCGAAGAGCCATTAAAGGCTATGACAGAAGAAGATATCCGCGAAATATTAATGATAGAATAAAAACTTTCTACAAAAACGACAACTTTATTGTTTAGTTCTCAGCAGTTTGAGGTCTGGTCAAAATAACATAAAAAAGCGACCGAAATTGAATTCGGTCGCTTCAACTATTTACTAGGGTAAGAAATCTTTTATAAACCAAATCCAAATCAAGTAGATGTATTAATTAACGGCAAGGTTATTGGATTTATGAAGAATCAATAAACATCAAATCCAATTAATTAATATTAAATCTTGGTATTTGAGCCTCCTATCTTATCAGGAGGTTTTTCTTTATTTAATGTTGTTTTATTTTCACAAAATAACTAACAACTTCCGTTACTAAAGCTAAAATAGCTCCAACTCCAACTATAAAGAGGTAACCTATAATGCTGGTTAAATCCCCCCATCCTGGTGCAGTATTACCTAACACTACATAAAACATATAAAGGATACCTACTATGGCAGAAAGTGTATAGATTATAAAGAAAATCCGCTTACCTAAGAACCCACCAATACTTGGAATTAAAGTCGAGACTATGGATATGATAATCAAACTAAATATATATCGATCAAATATATCACTTCCAAGCAGAACCCTAGTTGTAAGCAGACCGATAAATATTACTACTGTATAAAGTATAAAAACCCCAATCCACTGATTTGATTTTTTGGGTGGTATCATGATTATCCTCCCTTTAAGTTCAAATTTAGACTCGTGATTATTATTAAACTTAATTTACTATATTCCCTATCAAATTAAATTTTCCTTTATTCTTTTGCCGCTACTTCCTAATTACAAAGTGGCTATTTTTTAATTAACCACACGTATACTCAACGTTATCTTCATTTTATCGTTAGTAATGGTTTTATGACTATAACAGTATACGATCTGGCGATTTACCGATTTCAGATTGACCCACAAATAACGAAAGTCTCATGCAACTCAAGTATAATGATGAAAAATAATAAAAAGAGGAGAACCATCCATGAGCATCGCAGATTATTCTAAATTCGAAACATACAAAAATCTAATCAAGTCTTTACCCGTTTCCTTTGAAGGTGAAGCATTAATCAATGACCAGTTTTTACTGGAAAAGGATGAGAAGAAAAAACTCGAAATTTATTATGCTCCTTTTGAATATGTAAATGAGCATGCCAAGGTTGTGATTGTTGGGATTACTCCAGGTTTACATCAAATGAAGAAATCCTATTCGACCGTATTGAATGTGATGGATCAGCAGTTATCGGATGAAGAGATACTTCATGAAGTGAAGAAAAACTCTAGCTTTGAAGGACCGATGCGGAAAAACCTAATTCAAATGCTAGATGAACTGGGCTTGAATGATTATTTGGGGTTATCATCTTCGAGTGAACTATTCGATACGGCTAGCCATATGGTTCAAACGATGTCGGTATTGCCTTATCCTGTGTTCTATAACGGGAAAAACTACAATGGGTCGATACCAAATATACTTAAAACAGAAGTACTTCAACGTCACATTCTAGACTACACGGCGGGTGAGCTTAACAAATTAAATAATGCACTCATTATTCCACTCGGAGTTAACGTCTCGAAGGTAATCGTGTATCTTGCTGACAATGGCTATCTTAATAAAGAGTCGATCTTAACTGGCTTTCCTCATCCATCGGGTGGAAATGGTCACCGACATAAGCAATTTGCTGCTAATAAGGAAGATATGCAACAAAAACTGCAGGATTATTTTGGCGTGGAAGCTCCGTTGTAATTGGTACAGTTGAGTTAAGGTAAGGAGGAAACTACATTGTTACAAGTAGACAAACCTGGAAAGATTATCATTCTTAACGGTACCCCAAGATCTGGGAAGTCAAGCATTGCTAGTGTAATTCAAGATACATTTGAAGGTCTGTGGATGAACATAGGGGTCGATCAGTTCATGAAGATGACACCCGAAAAATATCAGCCTGGGATTGGTTTGCGACCTGGGGGAGAACGCCCTGATCTCGAGCCACTCATTGTGATTATGTATCGAGCGATGTATGAGGGGATCGCAACATATAGTCGTTTAGGAATAAATGTGGTGGTGGATGTCGGGCATCATGACGGGTATTCTGTCCCTCGTGGAATTCTGCCAATGTGTGCTCACATACTAGATGGACTCCCGGTATTGTTCGTGGGTGTTCGATGTCCAATCGATGTAGTGATGGAAAGACGGATGAACACTTGGCATGTCGGATACACCACAGATGGCATGGTGCCAAAGCCAGTCAGCTTATGGCAGGAACTCGTCCATGTACCTGGTATCTATGACTTGGAAGTCGATACCTCAAGTCTATCTCCCGAAGAGTGTGCTAACTTAATCCTGCGACGACTTGAAGATGGTCCAACCCCTACAGCTTTTCAGCAGATTGTAGGTTGAGGATGTGGAAAACCTCAAGAATTGCTCTCATATTTTCTTCTTGATCCGTGAAAAATAAATAGGATATTTCTAATTTGGAAATTCAATATTTCGTGCAAAAAATGAAATTAGCTTTGTTAAGATTGGTAGATATTTATTCATTGACCAGAAAAGCGGCACCCCCAAAATCCCATCAACTCAACGATGTAAATTCGGTGGGTATGGAATGTCTGGAAGAAGAAGTGAGAGCCCCGAATGGAAGTTAATTACATGAAAGATTATCTCGGCTTTCAACTTCGTGCATAGTTCGATTAAACCACTTCCTAAGAGTTATTTTCTAGGTCGTTGTCTAAAAGAGTTAATGGATGTCTTGAGAGACGCATATGAGCCAACGGCTGCATACCCGTAAAACCATCCCATAAATAAACCTGCGATTAGATGTCCTCTGTGGCTGATGAAAACGGATATTAATAACCCGATAATCAGCGCGATAAAAGGAACCGTAGTCTTTTTTGGCTTTATAAAAATTTTTATTAATTGAGTTAGGATAAGTACGACTGGGACTGCGATAATAGCATCCCAAAAGTTAGTATGTATTGTAGGGAAATTCATTATGTTATCATCCTTTTTTAAAAAGTAGTATGCGGATTGCTCCATAATTTTATGCAATTCACTAAATATAATGCACTGCCATATAGCTAAGTATTTGAAGCAAATAGCGTAACAAAAAAAGGGGGGAATGATGAAAAAAAGTTATTTTATTTGGTTTAAAAGAGAAGGTATCAAAATCGTCAACGTTAAAGATGATGTAAATACACTTTTGATGTAATTGAACTTTAAATCTAACGGGGCTTTAGTTGAAGAACAGGGGATCGTCAGAGACGGTCTTTTTTCATTTGCCTAAAGCCAAAGACAAATTGGATATTTATTCATTGGACAGGAAAAGCGAAACCGCCAAAAGCCCGTCAACTCAACGATGTATATTGGATGAATAAAAGATAGATTTGTGAAAAGAGGAAGAAGTGAGAAACCGCAAGAGTTGGCGTGTAGGGGCTAACTTCCAAGTCGTGTGGTTATGTCAACCTAGGGTGTATGCCTTATACAACGCGGTTCAGCGATTTCCCATATGTTTATGCCAAATAAAAAAACCATTCGCTTAAATGGCCCTCTTGTGTAATCTATTAATTCTTTTTAAAAATCTTAACTCCGCAATCAGGAATAGGAAGTAACCCACATAGAGGAATGTTTATTCATGATGGCTTTAGGAGAAGGTTTATTTCGTTCTTCTTAATCTCTTCTCTTTTTCTTTTAGGTGGAAGAAGAAGACGACGTATATTCAAAAAAAAAAACACTGTAATGTATACTATAACGGAAAAGCGAAAGCCCCCTAACATTTTATAACTCCTTTGTTTAGCCCCTAACCTTTTTTTCATGAACCGAAAATTCACAGTTCTATGAGATCCTTTGACCTGCAATCTTGAACCTCGCAAAGCGTCCACTACAGGACGCTTTTTTTGCTTTTAACTTTGGGGAGAAAACCCTGTCGAGAGACAAGATTCCTCCCTACATTTGACCTCGGACCGAAGATGACCACTTCCTAATCTGTATTTCGATAATCACAAGGAGTGCAATCACATTTTATTCCATAATTAAAAAGTGATATAATTTCAATACACAATAGGGGAGGGAACTGCATGATTAGTAAAGTCGGTCAAATTATGTTGTATGTAAATAACCAAGATGAGGCAGTGAAGTTCTGGACAGAAAAAGTGGGGTTTAGTGTAATTTCTGAAGAAGATAATGGTCAAGGAATGAGATGGATTCAAATCGCTCCTACAAAAGAATCAGAAACAAGTCTTATACTGCACAACAAGGAATTAATTGCTAAAATGGAGTCTGGAATAAATCTTGGAACACCTTCATTAATGTTTTTCACAGAGGATCTCGATAAATTATATAACGACTTAACCAATAAAAATATTACCGTCGGAGAAATGGTAAACATGCCTTCTGGTAGAGTATTTAACTTTGCAGATAGTGAAGAAAATTACTTTGCGGTGATGGAAAAAAGTAAATAACAATTGAATGGGAAAGTGAATTAGTTGTTTGGTTCACTACAATTTCATAAATGAAAAGACACCACCAATCTGCTACAACCTGATTGGTGGTGTCTTCTATTAAAGTACTCTAATGTCCCACCGCATCACTCAGAAATAACAGGCTCTGAAGTCATTTTTTGATCACGAGGTAGTGCCAGGCCAACAAGTCCTAGTAGTGGTAAAAATGAGATGACAATCATGGTCTGATAGATACCAATGTGGTCCATCAATATGCCGATTACGACCGCACCAATTGCCCCCATACCAAAAGCCAGTCCTACTGTTAACCCCGCCATTGTCCCAATTTTACTCGGAACAAGTTCTTGTGCATAAACCACCGTTACTGAAAAACTTAGCATAATGAAAAATCCAATAAGTATTAACAGAAGAATAACTGCAGGTAATGGTACATATGGCAAGAGCAGGGATAAAGGAATTGGGACTAAAAGAGAAAGTACAATGACGTTTTTTCGACCCATTTTATCCGCCCATGGCCCCCCGAAAAATGTTCCTACAGCTCCGACTGCTAGAAATAGGAAGATGATGAGCTGGCCTTTTTGAATCGTTAACCCGTATGTTTCTATTAAATGAAAGATATAAAAGCTGGTGATATTCGTTACATAAATGGATCGAGCGAAAATGATCATGAGTAAGAGACCAAGTGCGACACCAATTTGTTTTTTCGTTAAATTGGCCATTGAAGACAGTAGCACTCTTTTGCGATTGAGTAATCTTTCTTGTTCTAACTGTGCTTTATACCAAGCTGAAATCTTCATTAATATAAAAATACCTAGGGCAGCAACTAATAAAAATAGTGCGGCTCCTTTTTGACCAAGTGGAACTAAGATAAATGCACTGATAAGTGGTGCTAATGCTTGTCCTGAATTTCCACCAACTTGATAAATGGATTGAGACAGGCCTCTTTTCGTTCCTGCTGCCATAAAAGATACACGTGAACCTTCAGGATGGAAAATGGCAGAACCAAGTCCTATGAAAATGACGGAAACGAGAATCATCCAGTACTGCGGAGCAAACGCTAGTCCTGCCATTCCTAGAAATGATAAAAACATTCCAAATGGAAGAGAAAATGGTCTTGGCTTTAGGTCACTAAAAAACCCAACGACCGGCTGGAGAACTGAAGCGACCATATTCAATGCGAAGGCGATTAATCCTAACTGTGTAAATGTTAGTCCAAGATCCTTCTCGAGGACCGGAAACATGGCCGGAATAACAGATTGGAGCGAATCATTTAATAAATGACATCCACCAATCGCAAATATGATTGGATAGACTGGATTGGAAGCCATTAATGAAGTTGTTTTTGCTGTTACTGTTGTCATAATACACCTACAATCCTTCTAGACTCGAAATAAACAGATGAATATAGTATAGCAACCACTTGGTAAGAAAGAAAGATGATCTATCCTTGGTCACTGATTCTGCTTGTTCATATGAAAGAAGAGTGGTTTGTCCTTTTTGCAACCAGTGGATATTAGTTTTCAAGATTAGCATCCGTTACAATGATTGCATGCTGTGGAGAGTCTCTTTTATTTCGTTCATCCAAAAGAAGTAGAATTCTTTCCTACTATTGTACATATGGTTTAGTCGAGAGGATTTTGTACAATTGACTTGAGGTGTTGAAAATGAAAATACTGAGAATTGTTTTGGAGACCGGCAATATTGAAAAAATGAAAAAGTTCTATACTGAAACTTTGGAGATGCCAATCGTAAGAGCAAAGGAGAGCTTCTTTACAGTTAGGGCTGGAAATACACATATTACGTTTCAGCATTCCAGCAATAATGAAGCTCCCTTGTATCATTTTGCTTTAAGAACTAATCTTTCTTTCTATGAGTATATGTTCATGAAAATGAAAGAAGGGAATATAACTCTTTTACCGGATTCCGAAGGGAATTTGAGTGGGTATTGGAAAGGGAAACAAGTGTATTTTAATGATCCAGACGGGAATATTGTCGAGATTCTAGAGCGGGAGATTCCATTAAATGAAGAAACTCACGGTTGGGTGGATGTTTGTGAAATCGGATTTCCTTCTGAAAGTGTTGAGGATATGAGTGAGTTCCTTTCACCAATCAACAATGTGAATCCTGCTGAATCTGATACTTTTCGCTTTTATGGGGATGACCTTGGAAC
>NZ_JBFUKT010000128.1:0-9760 GCF_056400705.1 Paenisporosarcina sp. P5_A11 | reverse complement strand
GTATAGTAGAACAATTCGGATTCGCTATAATACCTGAGTGTGATTTAAGATCTTGTGGATTCACTTCTGGCACTACCAGTGGAATATCCACTACCATTCGAAAAGCACTCGTATTATCAATTACGACTGCTCCTCGCTTCGCAGCTTCCGGTGCAAGAATTTTTGAAACTGCACCACCTGCACTAAATAACGCAATATCAACTCCATCAAATTCTTCAGGTGTTGCTTCTTCAATCGTGTAGGACTGACCTTTAAATTCAATACTCTTTCCAGCTGAACGTTTAGATGCCAAAAACTTTATATGTTTTATAGGAAAATTTCGTTTCTGTAGTTGTTCCATCATTTTCTCGCCTACTRCACCGGTTGCACCAACTACAGCAACTGTGTAATTCTTCGACATGACACTCACTCCCTCTAGCCAACTAAATGGTCATAATGTCGGTATTGTATCATAAAATTGCGTGATTGTGCATGAAAATTAATCCGACTAGTTGTGTTGGATTAATACAGGTTGGAGTTGTTGATGCTCTAATGCTTTAACAATCGTTGGGACAATGAGATTAAAATCGGAGATTAGGGAGTTAGGTTTTTTAAACGGATCATCTTGACCAAAAGGAATGAAATAAATGTGTTTGGCATTTAACAATCTCATGACATTGACGCCATTTAAACCGAGTGCATCATTGGTCGAAATGCCAAGGACAACAGGTTTACCAGTACGCATCGTCGCTTTGGCAGCCATCAGTACAGGTGAATCTGTAGCAGCATTCGCGAAGCGGCTAATTGAATTACCTGTCATTGGTGCAATGACCATGCAATCGAGAGGTGTTTTAGGACCCAGTGGCTCTGCATCAGCAATTGTTGAAATGACTTTTGCTCCAGAGGCTTCTTCGATTTTTCTTACCCACTCGTCCCCAGTACCAAAGCGCGTAGCAGCTACCAAGACGGAATGTGACACTACAGGTACAACAATGGCTCCTTGTTCTCTTAATACAGTGATTTTAGGCACTACTTCTTCATACGTACAATGTGAGGCAGTGATGCCAAACCCAATTCGCTTACCTTGTAACACAACGTTCCTCCTATTAGATGTTTTTTACTGATTCGGTAACACAATTAAATAGCAGCTTTGCTGCATCTTCTTTTAAAAATTGCCCTGGTAGAGACGTATACAATCTATAGGTATGTGAAAAGTCTCCTTCTAGAGCTAAACATCCAGGTGAAGAAGCAACATCATAAAATCTTTGGCAAGTTGTTAATAAAGAGTGATAGTCTGCTGTTAGCCATTTAGCAGGTATTGTGTTAATAAATATCGACTGCTCACATGATATGCCATGTTCTAATTTTTTCACTTCATAGCCCATGGCTTGTGCTTCTGCTAATTGAACGGCTGATCTCACAACAATTTTCGGATAGGCATCCATCCGCTTAAGCTGTGATGCTAATAGTTTTGCTACGCGCCCGAACCCAGAGATCATGAAATGTTTGCCAGCAACCGTTTCGTGCTCTTCTAAATAATATGCCGCAATAAATCCTTCGGCAGTTAATTTTGCATTTAGCCAAATAAATTTTTCATTCTCGAGATATGGTTCAATGTCGATTTCACTTGCTTCAAAAAAGCGTGTCCATTCAGGAGATAATTTGCCGACAAAACATTTTTGGACGTTTTCGAAATAATCCAGTCCGATTGTATCTGTTACTACTTCTAGTGGTTGTATGGGTAGCACTAAGATATCTGGTTCGAATGCCATTAAGTCTCTTTCTACTTGGTAACTCCATGCTTTTGTTTGTAGATATAGCACTTGAACGTTTAAGTTTTTCAATAAAATTGAGAGTTTTTCCATCCGTGGATCTGTACCAATGACGCACCACTTTAGATTCGTCGTCATATGGTTTGGTCCGAATGTAAGTGTGATGTTTTTGTAAAGAGAATTCGATCTTCGCCGATGAGGATGATGTCTTCCCATGCGATATAGACGTTTTTTTGTGTTGATTTTGCTTTGAATGGTCGGTTTCCCTGTTCTTTTAATACAAGAAATCCAATGATTTTTCCACTGGTTGGTTCAAAAAGCAATTCGGTATCGGCAAGTAATCCAAAACGTTTGCCATCTTCAATTTGAATTAATTCCTTCACTGCCATTTCTGATAGCAACATATGACTCCTCCTCCATGTTCATCTCCTTAAATATATGCAAAGAAAGAATCACATGTTCACTGAAAAGCAACTTAACAGAGGTTGAGAAATATTCAAAATAATTAAGTGACTACAACTAAAACCGAAACCCTAATTGCATTTACTGAAGAAGTTAGGTTACCAGGTCGCTCCGGACGCTTTACCTGCTGCACCATGAGCTAAAGAACAAAGGGATGGGCTTGTGACTTTGTCACTTCGCCCATCCCTTTTCTTAGATCATCCTGCGGCGGGTGCGCGTCCTTCGCTCCCTTTCAACCTGGACTCGCTCAGAAATGATGATTTGTTTTACTAGAGAATTGTTGATTTCTTTATGTAAATATTCGGCCGAAGATACTATTTCGGCCTATTTCCGCTAATTTTATCTTCTGAATTACTTTTACTAAAAGTGATTCACACTTTACAAAATAATAGACGGTTGCTGATACTGACATAAATGTTCTTAAATTTGTGACTTTCCTCAACCCTCTCCACTTAATGAAACAACTATCCAAAATAAAGAAATGCGGTAGCAGCCGAAATGGCATCTTCGGTTGCTTGGTTCTTCAAAGAATAGTGTCGATTCATTTGTAAACCAAAATAAATAAATAATTTGCTCGAAGGTTGTAGGGGAGCGACGAAAGAAATTCGAGACGCAGGATTACCTGGAACATTATGAGGGGAATGTGACTGGGTCTAATCCACTTATTACCTCATTAGTTAATGTTGCAATATTGTGGAAGCTCCCMGGAAACCTGAGTGATAAAGTGAGTTACTAAAAAATCCACAGCTGTCAAAAAAAAAAAGACAATCACAGTGGATTGTCTTTTTTTGGAGTAATGATTGAAATGGCAGGTTGATGTGCGAAAATATCAGTCACTAGTTTTTGTACTTTATGAATGTGTACTTCATCAATTGACTGCAATACTTCATCATATGTTTTGTGTTCTTTAAAAATAAGCTCGTTTTTCCCATTACGATTCATTCGGGCATTGGTGCTTTCTAAACCGAGCATTAAATTGCCTTTTAATTGTTCTTTTGCATCATTCACTTCAGTTTCTGTAACCCCATCATCCACTACTTTTTGAATGGTTTCATGGATCGTTTCTTTGAGTTCTTGCAATTGGTTACTGGAAGTTCCTCCATAGATGGCCACTGATCCAGAATCTACGTAAGAGGAATGATAGGAATAAATTGAATAGGCTAATGCCTTTTCTTCACGAACTTCTTGGAATAGTCGAGACGACATATTGCCACCTAAGATGTTATTTAAGACCACTAAATCATAAATCTGCTTATCCTTAACGCTTAAGCCTGGATAGCCTAGACAAATATGTCCTTGTTCCGTTTCGCGTGACTTATGAGATTCTCCTGAGTTAAATATTGGGAGACTTAAAGAATGACGATCAAGAAGAGTTGAACTTGATCCAAAATGACCAAATAACGAATCGATAAAGTCAATTAAACCATCCGGAATATTTCCAGCAACTGAAATGACAATATGTTCAGGTCGATAGTGATGGTCCATAAATTGATGGATGGAATCTTTATTAAATGTTTCAAGCGACGCTTTCGTCCCTAAAATTGAGGCACCTAATGGTTGATTTGGATACATGACATTCCATAATTGTTCGTGGACATCATCGTCAGGTGTATCTTCGACCATTAAGATTTCTTCTAGGACGACTTGACGTTCTTTATCTAATTCTTGTTCATCAAATTGTGAATGGAAAAACATATCGGCCAATACTGATATTGCATGCTTCGCATGATGATCTAATACTTTTGCGTAGTAGCATGTTTGCTCTTTTGACGTAAATGCATTGACATACCCGCCAATACGATCGAATTCTTCAGCAATTTGACGTGCAGTTCTAGTGGCTGTTCCTTTAAAAAGCATATGTTCGATGAAGTGAGTTAAACCATTCTCTTCGGGTGTTTCATGTCTCGACCCTACATCTACCCATACACCTACAGCGACAGACCGAACGTGCGGTATATGTTCATAGACTATTCTAACACCATTTTGACTTGTTCTTTTTTGTAACACAGTAAATTAAACCCCCATTATTTCGAAAAAAAAGATTGCCATCTAAGCAGTTGGCAACCTTTTTCATTGTTTATTATTCAGCTTGAGCTTTCTCAGCTGCTTCTTTTTCTTCTTTTACGACGATTTTTCGTGATAAGTTTACACGGCCTTGGTTATCGATTTCAATAACTTTAACTTTTAATTCGTCATCAAGTTTCAGTACATCTTCAACTGCTTTTGTGCGTTCTTCTTGAATTTCAGAAATATGCAGAAGTCCATCTTTGCCCGTAAAGATTTCTACGAAAGCACCGAATTTTTCTATACGTTTCACTTTACCCATGAAGTACTCACCAACAACAGCAACACGTACAATGTTTTCAATAATCTCTTTTGCACGAGCGATCATGTCTTCATCAATTGAAGAAATATAAATTGATCCATCTTGCTCTGTATCAATTTTAACGCCTGTTTCATCAATGATTTTATTAATTTGTTTACCACCCGGTCCAATTACGTCACGAATCTTATCAGGATTAATTTTAACCATGACAATTTTCGGAGCGAATTTAGACAACTTCGTGCGTGGTTCAGAAATTGTAGCCATCATGCTTTCTAAAATATGCATACGACCAATTTTTGCTTGTGTCAATGCTTCTTCTAAAATGCTACGTGATAAGCCATCGATTTTAATATCCATTTGAAGTGCAGTAACACCTTTAGCTGTACCTGCAACTTTGAAGTCCATATCGCCTAGGTGATCTTCCATTCCTTGAATATCCGAAAGAACAGAATAGTTATCACCGCGTTTGATAAGACCCATAGCAATACCTGCAACTGGCGCTTTGATTGGAACACCTGCATCCATCATTGCAAGAGTTGAAGCACAAATACTTGCTTGAGACGTAGAACCGTTAGATTCAAGTACTTCTGATACTAAACGAATTGTATATGGGAATTCTTTTTCGTCTGGTAGTACTGCTTTTAATGCACGTTCACCTAATGCACCGTGACCGATTTCACGACGACCTGGACCACGAAGAGGACCCGTTTCCCCAACACTGAATTGCGGGAAATTATAATGATGCATGAAACGTTTAGATTCTTCAATCCCTAAACCATCAATTATTTGAACATCACCTAATGCACCTAAAGTAGCAATGCTAAGTGCTTGAGTTTGCCCACGAGTGAACAATCCAGAACCATGTGTTCTAGGTAAGACACCTGTCTCAGATGATAATGGACGGATTTCGTCTAATTTACGACCATCAGGACGTACTTTATCTTCAGTAATTAAACGGCGAACTTCTTCTTTCACCATTTTATCTAAAATTTGACGAACTTGTTTAAGTGTTGCATCATCTGCTTCACGTTCAACGAATGTTGCTATAACCTCATCTTTAACTTCATTTATCGCTACTTCTCGTGCGTGTTTTTCATACACTTGAATAGCACTATTTAATTTAGTTTCGCACATTTCATTAATCTCAGCAGAAAGTTCAGCATCTAGTTCATAAAGTTTGATATCTGTTTTTTGTTTGCCCATAACTGCGACAACTTCTTCTTGGAAAGCGATTAATTTTTTAATTTCATCATGACCGAACATGATTGCTTCTAACATTACTTCTTCAGTTACTTCAAGAGCCCCTGCTTCTACCATGTTAATTGCATCTTTTGTTCCAGCAACGATTAAATCAATCGTGCTTAATGCCAATTGAGCTTGTGTCGGGTTAATGATAAATTGACCATCAATTAATCCTACTTGTACGCCTGCAATTGGGCCATCGAAAGGAATATCAGAAACTGACAATGCTAATGATGAACCTAACATCGCTGCCATTTCTGTAGTGCAATCTTGGTCTACAGACATAACGATTGAAATAACTTGCACTTCATTACGGAAGCCATCTGGGAATAAAGGACGGATTGGACGGTCAATCAAACGACTAGTCAATACTGCATTTTCTGATGGACGTCCTTCACGTTTAATGAAACCACCTGGAATTTTCCCTGCTGCGTAAAGACGCTCTTCATAGTTACACGTAAGTGGGAAGAAATCTAATGGCTTCGGATGTTTTGAAGCAGTTGCTGTTGAAAGCACTGTAGAATCTCCATAACGGACCATTACTGCACCATTTGCTTGTTTTGCATATTTGCCTACTTCTACTTGCAATGGACGACCTGCCCACTCGAAATTAAAAATTTGTTTTTCTGGCATTGAATGAACTCCTCTCGTTCTAAAAATCCTAGTAAATATAGTTGTATGTATCATTAGTAGTGTATCAAAAAAGCGTTTATCATGCGATAAATTATAAAAATGTCAATTGAGAGTGGATTCTATACAGAGAAATCTTTTTGAACATAAAGAAAAAGCGGGACGAATCCCGCTTTCACTAAAATGCATTTTATCGACGTAAACCAAGTTTAGCGATCAAGTCACGGTAACGTGATACTTCGTTTTCACGTAAGTATTTTAACAAGTTACGACGACGTCCTACCATTTTGAAAAGGCCACGACGTGAGTGATGATCTTTCTTGTGTGTACGTAAATGTTCGTTCAAGTTGTTAATATCTTCTGTTAACACAGCGATTTGAATGTCTGCAGAACCAGTGTCGCTTTCATGAGTACGATACTCAGCGATAAGTTCATTTTTACGTTCTTGTGTAATTGCCATCCGGTTCACCTCCAATACTSTCATAATATCCCCAATTACCGAGCAAGCGTTGGTGATTCGCACTGCCAAGCAACGGTTAGGCATATCTCTATGCACTTAAGAATAGTAGCACATTCACTACTTCTTTGCAACTCTTAAGTAGACAGTTGAAGAAATGATATAGCTGTTTGTTTATCTTTTTCAATTTGATGTTTTAACGAATCAATGCCATCAAATTTACGTTCATCTCTAATATGATGATACCAGTCAACGAAGACTTCTTCTCCATAAATGTTCTTATCAAAATTAAATAAATGAACTTCAATTGTTAAGTGTTTTTCTTCTGGATTTTTAAACGTTGGTTTATACCCAACATTGCAAACACCATCTACCCATTCGTCTTGCACTAACATTCTGACTGCATAGACACCAGTTGCAGGAATATAAAATCCTTCTTTTGGCTGGATATTGGCCGTTGGGAAGCCGATTGTTCGACCTCGCTTGTCTCCATGAACAACTATTCCTGGAATTTGAAAAGGTCTACCGAGCAATTCAAGAACATTTTCCATGTTACCTAATGTTAATGCTTGTCGAATACGTGTAGAACTAATTTTTTCACTATCAGCTGATTTTTTTTCAACGACCGATACATGAAAATCGTTTTGGGCTAATTCTTTCATTATCTCCATATTGCCTTTTCCACAAGAACCAAAAGTAAAATCGTACCCTGCTGTTACATGCTTTACATTCAATTGACGAATAAATGTATCAACAAAATTTTCTGGAGTTAATTGGGCAAAATCAGATGTAAAGCGAACCACGAATGTTGTATCTACACCCATTGATTGAAGCAAATCTAATTTTTGTTCAAGTGGAGTAATATAAAATACTTTTTCATTTCGTTTTCCAAGGACAATCGAAGGGTGGGGATCAAATGTCATGACCGCTAATCTTAATCCTTGCTCTTCTGCTACTCTTTTTGCATGTCCAATAACTTCTCGATGGCCACGGTGTATGCCATCAAAAAATCCAATCGCTAAAGAAAACGGACCAGTAATTGATGAATCACTTATGTGGTGTGGATAGGATAAATGTACAGTGTTCATTCCGCATCTCCTTCTTTAGGTAATCGATTAAACATTTTTTCAGGTTTCATCTTACCTTCCTTGGAAGGGTGGTTGACATAAACTGCAACTGCTCGTCCAAATCTAGTAAAAACTATTCGTTCTTGTGACTGAAGCGCGTTAATTGCATCTAATACTTGTCCATTTTGAATTGCTTTTTCTAAGTGATTGGGAACCTCAAACTTCGGCATGTCTTCGAGAGCATAATCTAATTCATATAAATTATCTTTTAATGAATTTTGATCTACCAAATCTTGGACTTGTTTTAAAGTAAAACAATTGGCCGCTGTAAATGTACCAGACGCTGTACGTACTAACTTCGACATATGTGCAGGATATCCAAGTTTCTCGCCTATTTGAACAGCAAGCGTCCGAATATAGGTTCCTTTGCTACACGACACACGAATGTTAAATGATACTCGTTCGCCAGAAAAACTGGTTTCTTCACTTAGTAGAGATAATTCGTAAATATTTACTTGTCTTGTCGGTCTATCTATTGAAATTCCAGCGCGTGCATATTCGTAGAGTTTTTTACCATTTACTTTTACTGCTGAATACATAGGTGGGGTTTGTTCGATAGTTCCAGTTAATTCAGTTAAAGCTGCAAGGATATCTTGGCGGGAAAATTGTTTGTWTGAATCATTACTTTCCACAACCTCTCCGTCTGCGTCTTCTGTAGTAGTGGATATACCAATCGTCACTTCAGCTTCGTAAATTTTCCCTGCGTTAGTGAGGTACTCTGCTACTTTTGTCGATTCCCCTAAACAAATCGGGAGGACTCCCTCAACACTTGGATCTAAAGTTCCTGTATGGCCGATGCGTTTCATTTTTAAAATTTTACGTAGTTTAAAGACGCAATCGTGGGACGTCATCCCTTTTTCTTTCCATAGCGGAAGAATGCCGTTTTGCATCCGGTCCCACTCCTTTATACGTATTATGTATTATGTATTTTGTAAATAGGAAAGAAGCCTGCTAAAACTAAGTTTCGCAGACTTCTTTTGGTTATTCAACTTCTTCAGTTTTGATTTCTTTAATCTCAACTTCATCAGTATTGATTTCTTCAAGCTCAACTTCTTCAGTTTTGATCTGTCTAAGTAAGTTATCGATTTTATTCCCGTAATCAAAAGACTTATCGAGTTCAAACATAAGTTCTGGTGTCTTACGTAATCGAATTCGTTGACCAATTTCAGTACGCATGAATCCTTTAGCTTGAGTTAAACCTTTTAACGTTTCGCGACGTTTCCTATCATCTCCGAGAACGGTAATAAAGACAGTTGCTTGTTGTAAATCACCTGTAACTTCAACATCCGTTACAGTGACAAACCCAATACGCGGGTCTTTTAGTTTACGAGCTATGATTTCGCCTAATTCTTTTTTCATTTGTTCTGCTACTCGATTTGAGCGATTCGCCATGGTGGCTTCACCTCTGTTCTATCTATAAGTGTTCACGGATAGTTTCCGTTCGTTCCCACTCTGGATTAGATTCCAAGTAATGTATGGCGTGGGTCAGTTCACGGTCGCTTGCGTCACTAGAAGAAGCGACACAAACAATCGCAATACGAGTCCTTTGCCATTTATCTTGATGATCTATCTCAGAAATCGATACGTTAAACTTTTGCTTCGTTCGAGTAAGCATGCGCTGCAGGACAGCGCGCTTCTCTTTTAACGAATGGGAAGTCGGAATGATGAATTCGCATTCCGCATATGAAATCATTTGCGTTTGATTTCTTCCATTACGAATGCTTCAATAATGTCGCCTTCTTTAACATCATGATAGTTTTTCACA
>NZ_JBFUKT010000127.1:0-9767 GCF_056400705.1 Paenisporosarcina sp. P5_A11 | reverse complement strand
ATATTTTCCTTATTTAATTGGACCAATACGACAAATCCGTTCAATAACATATGTGAAATGATTGAAGTCCAAATTCGTTTTGTTTTGTAATATAAAAAGGCGAATATAAATCCGGACACCGCATAGAGTAGTATGTGTGTAAAATCAAAATGGATGATAGCAAAAACTATCGCACTTACTGCCCCTGCAATAAAGAAGTTCGACTTTTGTACAAGCGATCCAAAAATCACACGTCGGAAAATGAGTTCTTCTAAAATGGGAGCAAAAACTGCAATCGATAATATAGCAACTGGAGCAGCGGCCGCTATTCTTACAAAAGTAGCTGTATTATCGGATCCTGGATCAATTCCAAGAGCACTTTCAATAAGTGCTGCAATAGATTGACCTATCAACACCATAAAGAATCCAAGAATTCCCCATCCAATCGATGCTGGGATGGAACTCTTTTTGCCTTTTAAGTTATTTAAGAACGATTTGTCTTTACGAATAATCGCAACACTTATAAGGGTTGCGACGGACATGCTAATGAAAATCCACCAACCACTGGCTAAAAGTTTAGCTTGCGCCTCTCCCATTCCTTCTTGGCCATTTAAAAAGCGGAAGATTAATGGGGCGAACAGGGCACCAGACAGTTGCATGATGACGTATGCGGTAATTAAATAAAATGCAGTTTTATTATTTTTCATAGGTAAATATCCTTTCATCAAAAGAAGTTCTTTCTATATTGTATGGGTTTTCTGGCAACGTCGCAAAGATTACAAAAATATCAGAGTTCTTACTTGCAAAAGTTCAGTCAATTCATTATGATAAGAGTTGTGTTAGCACTCAAGAACAGAGAGTGCTAATAAAATAATTACTACCATTCAAGGAGGTTGTTTTCACTTGTTAAAACCATTAGGCGATCGTATCGTAATTGAATTAGTCGAGTCAGAAGAAAAATCAGCATTTGGTATTGTACTACCAGACTCTGCTAAAGAAAAGCCACAAGAAGGTAAAGTACTTGCTGTTGGAACTGGTCGTGTACTTGAAAACGGCACGCGTGTAGAGTTAGATGTGAAAGAAGGAGACAAAATCATTTTCTCTAAATACGCTGGTACTGAAGTGAAATATGAAGGTAATGAATTCTTAATTTTACGTGAAAACGATATTTTAGCAATTATAGGATAAAAACTTAACTATATTTAAGGAGGATTTACTAAATGGCAAAAGAAATTAAATTTAGCGAAGACGCACGTAGCTCAATGCTTCGTGGTGTAGATAAATTAGCAGATGCTGTAAAAGTAACGCTTGGACCTAAAGGACGTAACGTTGTTCTTGAGAAAAAATTTGGTTCACCACTAATTACAAATGATGGCGTAACGATTGCAAAAGAAATCGAACTAGAAGATGCATTTGAAAACATGGGTGCTAAGCTTGTAGCTGAAGTAGCATCTAAAACAAATGATATCGCTGGTGACGGTACTACAACTGCAACGGTTCTTGCTCAAGCAATGATTCGTGAAGGTTTGAAAAACGTAACAGCTGGTGCGAACCCTGTTGGCATTCGTAAAGGAATCGAAAAAGCGGTTGCAGCAGCAATTACTGGCCTAAAAGAAATCTCTCAAGATATCGAAGGCAAAGAATCTATCGCCCAAGTAGCAAGTATCTCTTCAGGTGATGAAGAGGTAGGACAATTGATTGCTGAAGCAATGGAACGCGTTGGTAACGACGGCGTAATCACAATCGAAGAGTCTAAAGGTTTCACTACTGAACTTGATGTAGTTGAAGGAATGCAGTTCGACCGTGGGTATGCATCACCATACATGGTTACTGATTCTGAAAAAATGGAAGCTGTTTTAGAAAATCCATATATCTTAATTACAGATAAAAAAATCACTAGCATTCAAGAAATTCTTCCAGTATTAGAGCAAGTGGTACAACAAGGTAAACCACTTATCCTAATCGCTGAAGACGTTGAAGGCGAAGCTTTAGCTACACTAGTTGTAAATAAATTACGTGGAACGTTTAATGCAGTAGCTGTTAAAGCTCCTGGATTTGGCGATCGTCGTAAAGCGATGCTACAAGATATCGCAATTCTTACAGGTGCTGAAGTGATTACTGAAGAGCTTGGTTTAGAATTAAAAACAACAAACATTACACAATTAGGCCGTGCTGCTAAAGTGGTGGTTACAAAAGACAACACAACAATCGTTGAAGGCGCTGGTCAAACAGAAGCAATTACTGGCCGTGTAAGTCAAATTCGCTCTCAATTAGAAGATACAACTTCTGAATTTGATAAAGAAAAATTACAAGAACGTTTAGCAAAACTTTCTGGTGGTGTTGCCGTAATTAAAGTCGGTGCAGCAACTGAAACTGAATTAAAAGAACGTAAACTTCGTATTGAAGATGCTTTAAACTCAACTCGTGCAGCTGTTGAAGAAGGTATCGTTTCTGGTGGTGGTACTGCACTAGTGAACGTTTACAAAAAAGTGGCTGAATTAGCTGACACTGAACAAGGCGACGTTGCAACTGGCGTGAAAATTGTTCTTCGTGCACTTGAAGAGCCAGTTCGTCAAATCGCAAACAACGCAGGTCTTGAAGGTTCAATCATTGTTGACCGCTTGAAACGCGAAGAAATCGGTATCGGTTTCAACGCATCAAACGGCGAATGGGTGAACATGATGGAAGCGGGTATCGTGGATCCAACTAAAGTAACTCGTTCTGCACTTCAAAACGCAGCATCTGTTGCAGCAATGCTCTTAACTACTGAAGCAGTAGTAGCAGAAATTCCAGACAAAAATGCAGGCGGCGGCATGCCTGACATGGGCGGAATGGGCGGCATGATGTAAAAGTGTGAAAAAACCCTTGATTCATAAGGGTTTCGGAAGTTGTTATATCGTGGATGACCACTTTTTGACCACTTCTTTGTTTAAAAAAATTGCATATGACCACTTTTAGAGAAGGTCTTTCATCAGTTTACTAAACTGTTGGGAGGCCTTTTCTTCCATGTTTTTCGTCATATGCGCATAAATGTTCATAGTGGTATTAATATCGGTATGCCCTAGTCGTTGCAAGTGTGTGTGTGACGGAAACCATGAAGAGTGATATGTTTCTCTATATCAGATTTTTAATATGGGGTTCTAAATAATGCAAATGGAGATAGAGTCTAGATTATTTAGGCTCTATTTTAGTACCAACGTGACTTATTTGGTTTCTATGGAAAAGGAAGTGGGAATCGGCAAAGTGGTCATTTTCATACAACCCTATGCATCTAAACATTTTTTGGGAATTGTTGAAAGATGTCGCCGAAGAAGATGCCAGAATTCCATGAAGCCTATGTCGTTGCACAGCCTATTTCTTCATAAACTCGCCCATAATTAAATGACAAAAAAAGGGAACCGAATCATCTTTAGAGATCCGGGTCCTTTTTTTAATTTCAGCAGTCAAAATTTGTTGTAAAATTATCCATGTTTGTGCGTGTATAACTAATAAGCAACACTAGCGCACCCGTCGAATTTATACACTACGTATATTTATTCACCGCCCCTTGCTGTAGCGAGGTCTTTCTTTATGCAGAGTGAATATGGATGTATAGATTAATTGTTCGGGTGATAGGCACCAAATGGAAAAATGCTAGGAATGACGTGGTAGCTACTAATGTCGAGAAATTATTCGATTAGTGCGCACAGGTACACACAAAAAAATAAAATCAGAAAAAACTAAATATTCTATTTCTTTTTTAAAAATGTGTGCTAGAATAACTTTATAATTGTATACAATTATTATAAAGGCGGTGAACCAGTTGAATGAAAGAGCAAAAGTCAGTCGAGTCTCTACGAAAGATATTGCACATAAAGCGTTGAGAGAAATGATCATCAAAGGTGAACTGGAACCGGGTCAACCAATTGCGGAGGAAGAGTTAGCCAAAGAGCTACAGATCAGTCGAACCCCTCTTAGAGAAGCTCTTCAGATCTTGGAACTGGAAGGATTGGTCAATCGCAGTTTAAACGGCCGAATGAATGTGGCTCCGATTTCGATCCAAGAAGTGAAAGAAATTTTTGTTATCCGTAGCAACTTGGAAGGGATTGTCGTTGAAGATGCCATTGATAATATCACGCAAAAGGACATTGACCACTTAACCAATCTCATCAAATTACTCAAAATGGCGATAAGCCTGGAAGATTATGAGACAATCGATCAATTTGGTAAGCAATTCCACGAATACATTTACACGGTGAGTGGCAACAAGATGGCAGTCAAGTTCTTGTATCAGCTCAACAGCATGATCAACCGGTACAGGCGATTGGCACACAAAAGTATTGGCGATACAAAACAATCCGTCAAAGAACATAAGATGATCCTTCATTACATCATCCAAAAAGACAAGATCAACGCAGTAGAAGAAATGAAGAAACATATTTTAGGTTCGTTGAATCAAGCCATCAAGACGGTCGAAAAATACGAACATACCCAATTCTAACAAGAGAAAGGTACAGATTGAAACAGATTGCGAACGATATGAGAGGAGGAAGAGTACATGACATATGCAGTAATGGGCGGTGGAAATACAGGGCAGGCCATTGCAGGATTTCTGAAATTGAACGGAGAAAGCGTGAAATTGTATACCCGTGATCCACAGAAAGCTGAAAGAATTTCTACACAAGGGTTGGAAGTGAAAGGGATCTACTCGGGGCACGTCGATTTAGAGGCATCGACCGCCATAGATCAGGTGATTGCAGAGGCCCAGTTTATCATTGTATCGACGACGGCTATAGGGCATGAGACGATTGTCAATCAAATTAAACCGTTCTTGCAACCMAATCAAACCATCATCTTTTTTCCAGGCTACTGGGGTGCACTAGAATGTGAACGAATTCTGGGTACTGATTTGATTACAGAAAAGAACATTACAGTGGCCGAAACGAGTGCCATGCCTTTTGTCAGTTTGGCCGATCAAGCCGGTTCTGTTGCGATCACTAAAATTAAATACAACGTACTAATTAGTACGTTGCGTAAAGAGAACCAGATTGCTCCATCGTTTATGGAAAGGTTTCCGCAATTGATTCCGGGAGAAAGTGTATTTGAGACTTCCTTAAATAATTCCAATGTGGTGATTCATCCTCCGATCACCCTGTTTAACGCGGCAAGGATTGACTCATCCGAGAGATTTCAGTTCTATCCTGACGGAGCATCTCCCTATTCATGTAACTACGTAGAAAAGATGGATAAAGAACGACTGGAAATAGCAAGTCGTCTACTTGTCGATCTTCAAAGTATTTTGAGTATCTTGAATGAATTTTATGATTCCGATTATCCCACGTTATATGAAGCTTTGCCTGGCTTGTTCCCTACTGGATTAGGTCCTACGACACTTGATTATAGGTATCTGACAGAAGACATTCCTTTTGGACTTGTTCCGATTTCAGAATTAGGGAAAATCTTAGGGGTGGCAACACCGTATACCGACTCCATCATCAGCACGGCATCTTTACTTATGAACAGCGACTATAGGCAAGTAGGGATTCGGTTCAAGGGGTTGACCGAGGAGAATCTACGGCGGATGTCCATGGTATAGCACATATAGGATTTGAAATAAAGCACTTGGGGAGGTAGAGATTATCTTACATGTTAAAAACTTGCATGTTTCATACAACCAAAATGAGGTGTTGAAAGGTATTAACCTATCGGTCGAAAAAGGCGAGGTTGTATCGTTTATTGGTCCGAGTGGAACAGGGAAAACCACCTTATTAAAATGCATCAATTACTTAGAAAAACCCCAACAGGGCGAAATTCAAATCGGGGATCTGCATCTCAATTATCAAAGTTTATCCAAGCAAGACATCCTAAAGCTTCGCAGGAAAACCGCCATGGTGTTCCAGATGTTCAACATTTTCAAACATAAGACGGTCATCCAAAATGTAATGGATGCTCAAATAGCAGTTCAGAAAAAGTCCAAAAACGAAGCGTATGCCATGAGTTTGAAACAATTAGAAAATGTAGGTCTTAAAGATAAAATAAATGAATATCCCTCTCGCTTATCGGGAGGACAATTACAAAGGGTCGGCATTGCACGTGGCTTGGCGCTTGAACCCGAGTTGATTTTGTTTGATGAACCTACTTCAGCTCTTGATCCCGAATTAGTAGAGGAGGTATTGAAAGTAATAGAAGATGTAGCAAAGTCCGGCATGACAACGCTTCTTGTCACCCATGAAATGGACTTCGCCAAGCGGATTTCCGACAAAGTGGTCTTTATGGAAAATGGTCACATTGTGGAAATGGGAACGCCTGAACAAATCTTCGAGAAATCAGTGAATGTGAGAACAAGGCAGTTTTTGAAAAAGATCTATGCAGAGCAAGACCAACAAAAATTAAACATTAAGGGTGGTTGATGAGAATGAAGAAAAAGTCAATTTTAGTAGCAGCTTCTGTACTGGGTTTATCTCTCCTTACTGCATGCAATTCCACTGACAACAAGTCACAAGCTGAGAGCACTGGGGATTCAGGCGTAAGAACAATCAAAGTGGCGACTGGCCACACGTCAAAACCATTGAGCTGGGTCGATGAGAACGGCGAAGTGACGGGTTATGAGCCTGAGCTGATAAAAGAACTGGATAAAGTGCTTGAAGACTATGAATTTGAATTGTTCGGTGTGGAAGATTCAGCGGGTGAAACAGGAGTAGCTACTGGAAAGTACGATATGTTGGCAGGTGGTCTAGGTTTCACGGAGGAACGTGCAGAGCAATATATCATTCCTTCAGAATCGAGTGGTCGTGCCCTTATCAAGATTTACGTGGCAGAAGATAGTGGAATTGAGAGCATTCAGGATTTGGTAGGGAAGAAAATTTCTCCTCTATCCCCAGCGGGTGCCACATATAAAACCGTTAAGGATTGGGAAGAAGAAAATCCTGAATTTAAGCTAGAGTATGATTTGGCTGATGTGGGAATTCCAATCGCAGATCGACTAAAAGAAGTGGCGACTGGCAAATATGATGCGTTGTTCTATCCATCGAGTTACGGACAAATCGAAATCATTGAAGATCAAAATCTACCTGTTGTGGGATTGGACCCAGTCAAAATTATTCCTACGTTCTTTATGATTCACAAATCAGAGGAAAATGAGGAACTAAAACAAGCCATCGATGAAGGTCTAAAGGAATTGGCAGAAGCAGACGTGCTTTCTGAGTTGTCTACTGAATTCTACGCAGAAGATGTGTTTCAATACGATTGAGGCTTTTACATGAACGTCTTGGTTCGAGTCAGTTAAGGTCATAGTGAATATCTCCGGATCGACTAGAGCACATCCATATTCTCTCGTTTGGTTGAATCCCTTGAGAATATGGATGTAGACTAAGACGAAAAACATAGACATGACACCGTCATGTACAGAAGAGATATTCATTAGAGAAGGGAGAAATGACGATGGAAACGGGTATGCAAGAATTACTAATGGAGTTTCTTAAAACGCTTCCGATCAATATTATCATCATCATCTTGTCGGCTGCGCTTGGGTTACTCTTTGCTGTGCTATTAACGTTTGTGCGACTAAAGAGAATTCCCGTCATTAGTCAATTAGCCGATTTGTATGTATCTTTTGCGCGAAGTGTTCCTGGACTGATTTTACTATTTATAGCGTACTTTGGAATTCCAAAAGTGTTACCTCTCATCGGTTTGGGCACATATGATATAAGCCCGATGCATGCTGCTATTATTTCCATGGGATTTTATCATTCTGGTTATATTTCTGAAGTGTTTCGACCCGCTTATCTCGCCGTTGAAAAAAGTCAACATGAAGCTGCAGATAGCTTGGGGTACACACCAATGCAAAAGTTTTTCCGAATTATTCTGCCCCAAATGGTCCCTGTTGCTCTCCCGGGATACGGCAATGCCTTGGTTTACTTGATTCATGATACGTCGCTGATCTTTGCCATTGGCATCGTGGATATTATGGGAACCGCAGAATTGTCTATCGCACGATCTTACGGTACTAATCAAATCCTAATTTACTTTATCATTGCCTTGATGTTTTCGGCTATGTGCTTCACAACGGACGGATTGGTTAGAAAACTGGAGAAGAGAGTGGCCATTCGATAAAGGTTTAACCACAATAAGCAGGGGGGATTAACATGTTTGATTTAGAGGCTTCATACGAAATGTTTTTAGGGATATTGGGTGTACTTCCTGAAACCTTACTCATAGCGATTACTATACTTGTATTATCCACCCTTCTAGGAGTGGTGTTGGCTCTGATACAACAATATAAAATCCCTGTGCTGGTTCAACTTACAAAATTATTTAAACTGTTTTTACGAGGGACACCTATGGTGGTGTTTTTATACTTGATGTATTATGCACTCCCTGCCATTGGACAGTTCATCGTTACACTTCTTGGTATCGATTATAATATGAACAATATGTCGCCTCTGGTTATTTTAATTGTCACAGTTAGCCTCACGTTGTCTGCCTTTCAATCTGAGATCATCCGAGGCTCATTTTTAGCGGTAGATCCGGGGCAAATTGAGGCGGCGGAATCCTTGGGCTATAGTTTTTCTCAAACGTTTACGAGAATTGTTGCCCCGCAAGCTTTTGTCCATGCCATCCCTGATTTCGCAAACTCTTTCACAGTGGCCATCAAAGCCACTTCACTCGGGTTTTTAATCACCGTGATTGATATCTTTGCACAAGCCAAAATCATGGCAGCCCAGAACTTTCGCTTTGTCGAGGCGTTCATGATGGTGGCACTCATTTACTGGGGAATCGGTATTTTAATCACCAAGTTCGCCGACCGCTATGAGAATGATGTGCGAATCAAATGAGCTCATGCCATCACACAAGTCCTATACATACACATCCGTCCTTGCAGCCGCATGGGCGTTTTTGTATGCCTCTATAAGCAGCAGGTACTCTTATTCTTGATTGATTTCCTACAGATTCTACACTCGTGACTACACCGTATACCAACTAAATATAACAAAGGTATAGACCACATAGACGACGAAAATCGAAGCGAAAGAGAGGAATGCAGGTTTCTTCGGTTTAGGTGAAACCACAGTAAAGATGATAGATACGAGTACTCCGGCAAGTAGAGTAAGAGCGTGAAAGACAAGCAGTTCTAGGAGAGAAGGCGCTTTAGACATGAACTTAATGGTGCCTGTCACCCATCGCACTAGGAGAGGTTGATGGACGACCTCCAATCTCTTACAGTGAACCTTTAATAGAGAGTGAAATGGTTAAACTCACAATTGAATGTACAAGTGCTGGGACGATTGAGATTGATGAACAGAAAACCATTAATAAAGTAATTAAGGAAATCAACCATTCAAGAAGAGAAGGTACACAAGAAATGGAGTTCGAAATTAGACATCGAGCTACAATTGAAAACAGTGATGGCGAGACAAAATCTTTCCATTTTTTCAGGTGTTTGAAAGTGGGAATTTTAAATTAAGTCGACCCTATATAAACATCATTGAGCAATCCATCAAAAAAGTTCAAAATGATTTAAAAGAAACCAAATTATATCTTCGCCAGAACAATATGAAAATCATTAAAGGAAATCGAGATGACGCTTGTACGGAGTACGCTTTTTATTATAAAGGGTATGAAGCACATCGACGTTACTTGAATGTTAGGCTGAGAAATCGCACTGAAGAATTGCTTGAAGTGTATTTAAATAAGAAAAAGTAAAAGCCCAACCACCTGTGGTTGGGCTTGTTTCTTGTAGTCATAATGTTCTCATAGCTGCACCAAACGCTTTTACTTCTTCCTCAGACATCATTTCAATCTCATAAGCT
>NZ_JBFUKT010000126.1:0-9836 GCF_056400705.1 Paenisporosarcina sp. P5_A11 | reverse complement strand
GCGCTATCCTTTCTGTAAATATGGAAAGGATGGTGCTTTTTATGTATCGTAATGTTTCAGATGAATTGAACCTTTTCGCTGGAATTACAACAATCTTTATCTCCTCATGTCCTCAAACAATTGGCCGAAAAGGTAAGTTTTGTTAAGAGGTCCAGTAAGTATCAAGCTGAGCGTGAGCAGACGGTGATTTATCAACGGTATATAGATCCTGCATAAATAATAAATTGTGAACCTTCTTGGAGCCCAAAGGGGTTCGTTACAATGTATAATCTGTATCTTTAACGTGGACTATATTACTTCCGATTGTAGTAAAAACTTTTTTACATATTTTTAACACAAATGATAATGAAAATCATTTTCAATTATGTTATTATATTCTAGTAATTATTTTTTAAATTATAGGAGGAAAAGTATGTTTATTGACCTTTTAAGGCATAACAAAAATGTCTCTATTCTTTTGGCTGTGTTGCGTGTATATCTTGGATATACGTGGGTTATGGCTGGCTGGGGTAAAATAGCAGGCGGACAATTTGATGCTTCTGGTTTCTTAAAGGGTGCATTGACAATGGCAACCGGAGAGCATCCGGCTGTTCAGGGTTGGTGGGTTGTATTTCTTGAAAATGTAGCCATTCCTAATGTAGAGATATTTAATACGTTAGTACCTTGGGGAGAATTCCTCGTCGGGATAGGTTTATTGGTGGGTTGTTTCACTAAAACAGCTGTCTTTTTTGGCCTGGCTATGAACTTAGCTTATCTGTTTAGTGGCACGACAAGTACCAATCCACAACTTGTTCTATTATCTATGTTTATCCTTGTTTCTGCTATAAATGCTGGAAGATATGGGGTAGATGGTATGATTATGCCAACTCTTAAAGAAAAGCTATTTGCTACCAAAACAATAAATGGAAAAGAAGCTGTTGAGGTTTAAACCTCAGTAGTATTAATTTTATTCTGAGACTTGCTTCAAATAACTATAATTTCAAGGGCAGTGGCTTTATATAAAAAGCTACCAAGTAAATGAACTGCACCCCAATTGTTAGACTCAACTAACTATTGGAGGTGCAGTTTTTTATGACCAAATTTACTTATGAAGTTTTTTATTAATTAGAATGTACTTGCTACTTTAACAGCCTTTTCAAGCCCAGCAGCAATAATTTCTTCTGCTTTATCAGGAAATTGGCTGTGACCTTCAATCACTACTTTCTCCATATCTTTTACACCGAAGAAGTTCATCATACTTGCTACATATTTAACAGCCATTTCTACTTCAGCTTTTGGTCCTTCAGAATATACACCGCCACTTGCGTTTAATAATGCTATTTTTTTATTTCCAATAAGACCTACTGGACCTTCTGGCGTATATTTAAATGTTTTGCCCGCGCGGTTTAAGTAATCAATATATGTGTGTAGTACAGCTGGGATAGTTAAATTCCATAAAGGGAAACCAAATACAACTTTATCAGCTGCAAGGAATGGATCTAAATATTTATCAGCAACAGTTACTGCTTTTGCTTCTTCTGCTGTTAAATCAAGTCCTCTACTAGCCTTAAATGTACCGTTAATCATATCTACTCCTACATATGGCAATTCTTCCTTGTATAAATCAAGTTCTACCACTGTATCATTTGAATGTGATTCTTTATAGCTTGCTAAAAAAGCCTCATATAATTTCACACTCACCGCTTGGTTTGCGGGACGATTGTTTGCTTTTACAAATAAAACTGTTGCCATTCTCTTTTCCTCCTGTTGCTCACTCTTATGTTGTTATATATTTATTCCCTAAAAAGGGAATGCTATTGTCTTTACAATATCTTTTTAAAACTATATTCCATGTCTCCACCTAGAGCTTCAGCTGTATCACCAGTTTCTCTGAAGTCATGTGTATGAATCTTTTCAAACGGACCATAGTTTACTTGCTTATAAAATTCATAACAAGGGAATCCGTCATGTGCACCTTTAATATCGACAGTACCATCTTTTTTGACATGTACAGTTAATAGATAATCAACGGGAGGTGCATATACATTTAATGGGTTGCCAGCACTAGCACTCATTTGAAATTTGACGTCATCTGACCTCCATACAACATCAGTGCACAAAATACCTTCCGTACTAGCTTTTCCTGTTTTTTTATTAACGGAACCATCAGTAGTTGTGATTCTTTCTGTTGTTATGCCAGTATTCGCATATGTGAAGATTTCTTTTTTATAAAAATCTACAACTACTTCTTGTTCAATTCTGGAACGCATAGCGTTTACAGCATATGGTGTAAATTCACGTGAGTCACCTTCGAATTGAATCACGTTTCCTGTTTGAGTATCCTTCTTAGGTTCAGTCCAAGACATTGGAATAAATACACTTGCTCTAACTTTAACGATATTAGTCATGAGACACACCTCTATGATTTTTAATTTTATTTTGGATAATAATATTGAGCCATTGAGCAAAACAGATCGCAATTTCTTTCGTATAAATTATTGCTTTTCCTTTAATATTTGCTGCTTGTAAACTTCTACTTAGTATTTATATCTAGATTGTCGTTTTAAAACTGTATTCCATTTCCCCAGCTAGCGCTGCTGGAGTGTCACCAGTTTTTCTGAAATCATGTGTATATATTAATTCAAATGGACCAAAATCTGTTTGTTTATAAAATTCATAGCAGGGGAACCCATCATGTGCACCTTCAATTTGTGTAACACCACTCTTGTTAACCTGTATAGTTAATAAATAATCAGCCGCAGGTGCTGCTGCATTTAAAGGATTGCTTGCACTTGCCCTCATTTCAAAAGAAACTTCATCAGTGCCCCACACAACATTAGTACATACAATATTTTCTGTACTTGTTTTTCCTTTTTTATAATCAATAGAACCATCTGGATTTGTAACTTTTACAGTTACGATACAAGCATTTGTATATGTGAAAATTTCTTTTTTATAAAAATCAATAATCACTTCTTGCTCTAATCTTGACCGTGAAGTGTTTACAGCGTTTGGTGTAAATTCACGTGCATCACCAGTGTATTCGAATATCTTTTCTGTTGTAGGATCTTTAATAGGTTCCAACCAAGCATACGGTGCAAATACACTTCCTCTAATTTTAACGATGTTAGCCATGAGAACCCTCCATAATGTATTAATTTTGTTTCGGTGAATCCTATTTCTTTTATAAACGAACTATGGTCAACTTGATTGACTACATGGTGTATAGTACAATGGGTTTCAAATAAAGTCAACCTAATTGACTTTATTTAAGGAGGTTTTATGTATGAATCATGAAGTATTTAGTGAATTGGATCTTACATCACTATTATCGTTATCCTTTAGTACATCAATTAATGAATTACATGACAGATTGAGTGAATTGGGATTTGGAGATATTAGACCTGTACATGGTTTTATGTTTAAATGCATCACTCTCAATGGAGCAACAGGTATAGAACTAGCCGAATATTTAGGAATTACAAAGCAAGCTGTGAGTAAAATGGTGGATTATCTTGAGAAAAGTGGCTATGTAATGCGCAAAGCTCATCCCACTGATAAGAGAGGGAAAATTATTGTTTTGACCGAACGAGGTTGGTTAGTAGTGAAAGCAAAAGAGAAGATACTAACTGAGATTGAGCAACGTTGGATTGAAAACATAGGTGCTGAACGTCTGCAAATGCTCAAAGAAGATTTAACAAAATTAGTTTATGAAGAAAATGAAGATAAACTATCATCGAGGTTAAGACCTGTCTGGTGATTTTAGAGTTTATAAAGGGAACTTTTGATCGTGCTTAAATTCATACTAACAGTACAGCATTCCTGTAGTTTCTCTTTGACAACCGCCCATTTACCTCGCTTGAATATACGTTTTTGCCCATGCAAAAACACCTCCGATGTAAGTACTTTTTACAAGAGTACCACTTCGAAGGTGTTTTATATTGTCTCAATAATTTAGGTTAGTCCAGTTTTTCAACCTCTAATTGTGACAAATGCGCATAAACTTGTAAACTTTGTGCATTTGTTTCTGATTTTGACGCATAGCTCGTAAGTTTGATGTCTAACTTATATTTTAGGGTGTTAAATACAATAAAATTTGCAAAGATAGCCTAATTTTATTATCGGCAATATTTATCTCGTAAAGCAAGCGTATACTTAACCGACTGTTCTGTACCTTTTTCTTGATCTTCAATCATTTGTTCTAAAAGTTCTTCTGGAGGATAATAGTAATCCAATGGTTTAATGACATTTAAATCATAAGGAGGTTTTTCAACTTTAAAAGCTCCTTCTCCAACCGCAAAGACTCCGCCTGCACCAAGCTCCCTCTTAAAATTAATGGCGTACGGGAAACACATTTCAACGTTGATTCTAGTCAGGGTAGATTTCTCAACCAGTATTTTAAAACATTCTTCCGTATCGATATTGCCTGTCCCTACAGGTACGCCACATACCCTATAATCCTCGCCATCATGAATGATAATATGATCTTTAAAATGGCTTGTAAATGCGTATGGAGCCAATTTTCTTACAGCTTTAACTGGATCTTCCCATGCCATCATTCCGTTGCCAACATCACAATGAGCGCCAACCCATGGGCTGTTGACTTCCTTAATAATTTGAATAACCTCATCTGTTAATTCTTCCTCATGATTTTCTACAGCGAGCTTTATTCTGTATTTCTCTAATAATGGTGCAATTTTTTTTATATCTTTTGGTGCTCTTTTCAATCTTTCCGAATCATACTCTCCCATACATGAATACGTACGAATTACATCTGCTCCGATTCTCTGTGCTGCCTCAATGACCTCTTTTAGATGTTCCGGATCCGTTCCATTTGTGTCAATTTCAGCGAAAAATCCATATTTTTGAATTTCTTTTCTTACTCTCTCTAAATACTCCGGTTCAAACGACTCTAAAGTGCCCCGTCCTGGCAATCCTGGCCATGGAATAATATTTATCATAACCCCGTCTAATCCCAATTCAGCTGTTTTTCTAATAAAACCGAAAATATCCATTCGCCCTGTAATAAACTGCAAGTGAAAGCTTTCTGTTTCTAATCCGATTCTCATTTTTACCCACCTTTAATTAAGTATTTATTTCCTTGGTTTCTAAACTTTCTTGACTTGCTTTTTTCTTATTTACGATTTTAACTAAGTAGCTGCTAATAATAAAACCGATAACCGAGAACGCAATCATTGTCAAAAAGACATGTCTATAGCCTTTTATTCCTGGTGATCGATCTAACATACTTCCATATAGAATAAATGCAAACATAGAAGGAGCATATCCTACTAAGCAGGCTATAGAAACAGCTGCACCGCTTATTTCTCCCGGGATTCCTACTTCCTCATTAGGAGCAAAGAATACAGCTCTTTGAGTAAAGATGATCGCACCGTAAGGTCGTTTATTTATTCTTTTTGGTTTCGGCTACTAGCTCGATTTCAATTAAGGCATCCATCGGAAGTTTTGCTACTTGAACAGTACTCCTTGCAGGGAAAGGCTCAGTAAAGTATTCAGCATATATACTGTTTACCGTTTGAAAGTCTACTAGGTCTGTCATGAAAATCGTTGTTTTCACAACTGCATCCATACCCAATTCTTTTTCTTCTAAAATACTTTTAATATTATCTAAACTTTGCCTTGTTTGATGCTCAATACCTTCCGCTAATCGATTAGTTTCCGCACTTAATGGTAGTTGTCCCGAAATATATATATGCTCTCCTGAAACCACCCCTTGTGAATATGGTCCAATAGGCCGAGGTGCATTAGATGACAATATCGCTTCTTTCATAACTGTTTTTCTCCTTTTAATTGCAATATTTTTTTTATATGTTCGGGATTTCTACTTCCCAACGTTCCTCATTCAGAATCCAGATTTGTGTCTTTGATGATATTTATTTGAACACAATCTAGCCCGAATTCAACTGTTTTACGAATAAAATCAAAAATATTCATTCGTTGATTTTGGAAAAAAGATGGTAACTTTCTGTTTCTAAACCTAACTTTATTTGTTCATCACACTCTTTCATTTGTATCATATTTTATGTTTGCTTCTTTTTTATTTTTAATTAATTTTGCAAGATAGCTACTAATAATGAAACCCATTAACGCAAATGCAATCATTATCATAAATACATATCTGTAGCCAGTAATTCCAGGCGCTGCGTCCAAAATAGAGCCATACATTGTAAAGGCAAATATAGACGGTGCGTATCCAACTAAACAAGCTATTACGACGGCAGAACCACTAATTTGATCTGGAATGTCGATTTCATCCAATGGGGCGAAAAACACGGCACGCTGCGTAAAAATAATTGCTCCAAAACCTAAAGTTGCAACCATTCCAATATAAATATTCATCGTTTCATGTGGTAACAGGATAAAAATAACCATTGCAACTGCCGATAATAGAAATGTAAATCGTAAATATTTCGTAGCCGATTTAAACTTTTTATCTACTAATAGTCCACCGACCGGACCACCAACCATCTTCAATCCATACTGATTCACAATTCCATATGCTCCGACCAACGCAACTGGCATTCCATATATTTCTCTTAGGAACGGTATGAAGTAGGTTATCCCAGCGTAAACCGAGTAAACCGAAAATATGACAAAAGATGCAACCCAAAGTTCTGGTATTTTCAATGCTTGAAGTGCGCCTTTAAGCGCTTGCTTATTTCTACTTAGTTCTTCGCCGTCTTCTACAATCTTTATGACCACGTCATCTTCGACAAAGAAATAAGAGATGATACCGACAACAATTGTAGTTATTGCAAAAAATAAAATAGCAGCTCTAAATCCAGCAGCACCTGATCCTAGCCACATAAAAATACCTAAAGCCGAAAACGCAACTATCGTATCAACAACTCCGCGACCGGCTTCTAGAAATCCGAACATCCTTCCTTGTTCACCCGAATCTCCAAGTAATTTTACGGCTTTTATCAAAACAGGCCAAAACAGTAGATCAGCGAATAATGCCATTCCACCCCAGGCAACTAAAATTCCATAGTAACTTGGAAAAGTCGACAGATAAAGTCCAATTAAACCCGTTCCAATCAAACCAATAGGAATCAATATCTTTTTGGAAAATCTGTCAGCAATATAAATTGAGAACACATAGCCAATTGTTTGAACAATTGCATACGTTGATAATGCCAACCCGATTTGTGTATGTGTAAGATGAAAATGTTCTTGCATTGGAATATAAAATGCATCTTTAAGCGATGATAATTTAAATATTGTACCTCCACCCAAAATCAATATACATAAAGTAAACCATTTTTTCGCCTGAGTTTTTGCCTTCCCCATCGTGAACCCCCTCTTTTTAATTATGTTATCGCTTTAAATAAGAATAAAAATTTATCAGTAATAATAACTTATTATTGAAATAACTTATTATTGAAATAATATCATCTGAAAATTATTACGTCAACGTACTTTCTGAAAAATCCGATTTTTATTATGCATTACTAGAAAGCGTTGTCGAAAATAGCTATAATAGATAGACATATAGAAAGTTTCAAAATAATAAGGGGGTACTAAAAAACATGTCACACCGTGGAATATTGGAACAATATATACCTTTAGTAAGTTATATACATGAAATAGTAGGATCTGATTGCGAGGTTATTCTTCATGATACGAATCAGCCCGACTCTTCAATTATTGCTTTGGCGGGCAATTTAAGTAAACGGCATCTCGGTGGTCCGCTTACAGATTTGGCTTTAGAAGTACTACAAAGCAAAAGCTATTTAACGGAAGCTCATATTACCAACTATAAATCCATGCTTCAGGACGGTAGAATTTGTCGATCGTCGAGTTATTACATTAAAGATACAGAGGGTAAGTTAATTGGTATGTTATGCATAAATATTTTAGTTTCTGATTTAATAGATATTCGAAATAAAATAGATGGGTTAATTGGATTGAAGGATTTATCGACACTTATTGCACCTACATCAGTCAAACCCGCGAAACAAGAAGAACGTCTTGGGCAGAATATTGATGAATTAATGGGCACCCTTATAAGTGAAGTGTTAAATAACTATAGTGGCGATACGGCTGAATTATCCCCACGCGTAAAAGAATCCATTATTGCCGAGTTAGAAAAAAAAGGTGTTTTTTTACTAAAAGGTGGAGTGATGGAAGTTGCAAAAAGTATTGAGATGTCAGAACCTAGCGTCTATCGCTATTTAGCAAAAATTAAACATGAGGACAGGACTTCTCCCACAAATTAAGAACCAGAAATCCCAAAAATACGCATAGCCTAGGCGAGGCCACTGAAAAACTTTTTTTTTCACAGCTGGCGTCAGGTTATCAATTTTGATTTTTCGAGGGACACCACCAGCTTTTTTAAACAATTTTTTAAGACCTTCTAAAAAACATTCTTGATTCTCGGATGGCATCGGTTCATAAAAAGCAACATTACTAAAAGGAAAGGACATGATTAGTAAGCGAATATCTCGTGCTTTCCCATCTTCTACAGCTTCCATCACTCCAAAATCAACTTGCGCTTCACCCGAAGGGTGCTCTAATCTTTCAGCACCTTTATCTTGATCTGTGTTATCATTTTGCGCTTTCGATTCTTCTATGAAATTACACAGCGTCCGATATGAACCTTTGAAATCGTAAGTCTGTAACTCTTTATATAATTGCAAATTATTTCTTCTTTTTTTCTTCTTTTCTTTTGCATCTCCAAATAACTAATCTGAAACCATCAATCCCCATTTTTCCTGATACATCAGTCCTTTGCGGGGTTAACCAACGTAGATTTTGCCAGTTCCCAAGCCTACCAACTAACTTCACCTTTGCGATTTTCCTCTTCCTATTGCAAATTACATGATTACCATATCCCTGCACAGCACTTGTGGCATTTGCCACATTTTTCTGGTATATATCCAAAACACTAGGGTAAATAGCCACCTCTGATTCGTATTCAAATCGTTCGTTATTCCCCGGAGTAATAGGTGAATTCTAGAGTCCATTAGATACGATCGATAAAACAGTTGTATCTAACCTACTGCAAAGTAAACCTCAAGATGAATTACATAGGCGTTTAAAATCAAATTACTTATTAAAAACACGTCATACAAGGAAATAAAATAGCCAAGTACTTCTGAACTTACATAGTCTCAATAAGATTAACCTGAATACTAAAACGAGAAGGGAGGAAGAACGTATGATAAAACCCCAGCGGAGAACAACTACGTCTTGGCATTTGTWATTTTTTATTGATGGGGTACCGCCACATGCCCATCAAGCTAAGGCAAATTGTTACCCCCTAAACGAAAAAAGCGCTATCCTTTCTGTAAATATGGAAAGGATGGTGCTTTTTATGTATCGTAATGTTTCAGATGAATTGAACCTGTTTTCGCTGGAATTACAACAATCTTTATCTCCTCATGTCCTCAAACAATTGGCCGAAAAGGTAAGTTTTGTTAAGAGGTCCAGTAAGTATCAAGCTGAGCGTGAGYAGACGGTGATTTATCAACGGTRTATAAATCCTGCATAAATAATAAATTGTGAACCTTCTTGGAGCCCAAAGGGGTTCGTTAGTTCTTTTAATATCACTGTCTGAAAAGAAGTGACTTGATTAACGAATATAAAAAGAGCCTACCATCTCGGTAGACTCATTTTGATTCAATCCATTTTAGATATACTCTTCATTCTTATTTGATTTGGTCAAACGTCAAGTTTGTGATTTGAATTTTGAAAACACATATGGAGAACTAGGGAAAGATTTTATTCATGTCCATCACCTTATTCCACTTCACAAAATACAACAGAGCTATATTGTAGATCCGATAGAAGAATCGATGAGAGCCTTGAAATGTATGTGGTAGTAAAATTTTGTG